>JBKHFO010000040.1:0-20192 GCA_046540175.1 Candidatus Hydrogenedentota bacterium | reverse complement strand
AACATCCCCCTTGATCCCCCTTCAAAGGGGGAATTGTACTTGAAAGCCGGCAAGATGCCGGCGTTACGGGGCATCCACAAATCTAGGGCGGACTGAGCACTAGCGGACAGTATCTCCGAACAAAAGGGTCATTCTCAAATGCGGACGCGGCGCCGTCCCAGGAGAAGGAAAAAAGACGGCGCCGCGCCCTGCGAGCAGCATCGCAGCGGAGGGGGTTAGGTTCAAGCGTATGATGGGGCGGCTTTCCGCGCGCTAGCGTAGTCCACGCCCATGCTGTCCAGCATGAGGTTGAAGAGGTCCGTATTGCGCGTAAAGGGGCCGACGGCTTCGCTGCCCGGCCCGGTTGCACAGAGTTCCACGTAATCCGAGGTGTGCCCCGTGCTGGCCCAGCTTACACCTATGTGATTGGCCATAATCTGACCCAGCACCGCCACCGGCGAACTCATGGCGCTGTAAACAGCTGTGTGTTCTCCGCGCAACGCGCTCTGCAGCACCTCGGCTTCGCTGTCGCGCACCTCGATGTTGGTGGCTTCTTCGATGCGGTCCTTAATGGCGCTCACATCGCTGTCCGAATTCAGCCCGGAAAAGATCCAGTTATTGGTGTGCGTGAATTCGGCGATTCTGTCTAAGCTTGAGTTGGAATCGTTGTAACCGGCGCCGGCGGCGTTCAGGCTCGGACTGGCGTTAGCGTGGTCCGTCGTCACGATGACCAAGGTGTCCGGGTTCTCTTTTTGGAACTCAAGGGCCACCCCGACGGCGTCATCTAAGGCGATTTGGTCGTAGATAAGGCCTCCGGCATCGTTGCCGTGGGCGGCGTGGTCAATGCGTGCTCCTTCGATTTGGAGGAGGAAGCCGTTCCCGTTGCGGTTGAGCCGGTCGAGCGCGCTCCCCGTCATTTCGGCCAAGGTGGGCACTTCCCGCCGCAAATCGGAGGTGTTTTGGCGGTCAAGGTCGTAGGGGAGATGGCTGTCGTAAAACGCGCCCAAGACGCGTTCATCGCTCGCATCTAAGTCGAGCAGCCCGTCCCGGGTGCTCACGACGGCATAGCCCGCATCGCGGTAGGCTTGGAAGAGATCCTGGCCGTCGCCGCGCTGATCCGCCTCGAAATGACGCACGCCGCCTCCGAGGTACACATCATAGGCCCGCTCCAGGTATTGTTCGGCGATCTCGTCTTCCATCCCGCGGTCGGGCACACTCACGCCGAAGCCGGCCGGCGTGGCATGGGTAAGCCGGGCGGTGGTCACGAGACCGGTCCCTTTGCCGGCGTCCTTGCAATACTGCAAGATGGGGGTGAGTTCCTCGCCATCGGGCGTGGTGTTCACCGCCCCGTTATTGATTCGTTGTCCGCTTCCCCAAGAGCAGGATGCCGCCGCGCTGTCCGTCACCAGGGAATTGCCCGAGGCCATATCCATCAGGCCGCGCTTCACATGATCCTCCTCGTACAGCTTCATCCAGTGAGAGGCGCGGTCATGATGCCGCCGAAGCATTTGGTCCGCGATTGTAAGAGCCCCTATGCTCATCCCGTCGCTCACGAGAAGAATGACGTTGCGGGCCTCCCCCTTGGAGGGGTTGGGAAGGAGCGTGGTCTCCGCTTGGGCCGCTTGGCGTCCGCCTCCAAACAACACGGCCGCAGCCGCCGACGCCTTCAAGAAATCGCGCCGGACCATGCCTTTGTTTCCATTAGTCTTACTGTTGCGCGAACTCATATTCATCGTGTCTCCTTGTGGTTGTATCCGCGAAGTTGTTCACTTGCAACTGCCGTCAGGATACGCCGCTCTGATTAGCGGAACGTTAAACTCCGCCAAATAATTTCACGGCGCGCGATGCGTCAGCTCTCCTCGACAAACATGGCCAGAAAATCCTCCGGGCGTTTGCCTTTGTAACGCTTTTGGTTAAATACGCGCACCAACTCGTTGTAATCCTCGTGATGGCCGCAGTCCTCCCGGTAAAGCCCATACAGCGGCCCCGTCGGCACGGCTTCCCCTTGATAAACGGGGCAACAGGTGTCCTTGTGCAGCGTGAACCCGCGGAACGCGCCCTCCCGCGTTTCTTGCAGTTTGAAGGGGAAGAGGCGGCACAGGATGGGCCGGTGTTCGTAAATGGAGCAACCCTTTTTCCGCCGGTCAAGAAAATAGCAGCCCCTTCGCGGGTCCCGTTTCAGGGCCATGATGTAGCGTTCGCCGTTGCACTTGAGCCATGTGGGGTCGGACGCGGCGACTTGTTCAATCTCATCCGGTGGGAGGAATTCAAGGAAATCGCGGGGATGTTCGCCGGTAGCCCGCGCAATCCGGATGACGTCGGCCGGGGTGGGTAGACATACGACCTCGGTGCAGCATTTCATGCAACGCTGGCAGGTGAAACGGACGGTGTTCTTTCCCATTGATGTGTAGCTCCAAGCGGGTTGGCGCCGCGAATTCGCGTTCATTGGCGGCCATTCGCGGTTAATTCTCCAGCTCCGCCGCGCGTTCGTGCGCGTATTCGACCGCGCCACCGAGTTCGACGTAGATTGCATAATGCCGCTGGGCCTCGTCTAGCCGGCCGAGTTCGTAATAGGCGTCCGCCAGCTCCAAATGCAGCTCGGGATGACGCCATACGTCCTCCAGCAGATCCGTGAGATAGGCAACGGCCTCCTCGTACTCTTCCCATCGCGCGTATTGCCGCGCCCGATTCACGCCGATCTCCTTGAGATAGTACTGCGCGTCGCGGTTTTCGGGATCGATTTCGAGCGCGGCCTGGAACGCCTCCTCGGGGCGATGCCCGAAGCCGCCGGCGTAGTATTGCTTCAGGCCTTGTAACCCCTGTCGCCGGGAAGCGTGCCGGCGCTCCACGGCCGCGCGTATGGCCTCCGCCTCGTCGTCCTCCCGTTCGGGAAAGCGCAGGATGGCGTTGGCGCTCTGGTAGTAGGGTTCGAGCTGTTCCAAGGCCTCCGTGACGTGGCGCTCATACATCAGACGCGGCGCGATGAACTCGGCCCAGGGACGGTCGTCCACCATGATGCGGCCGCCGTCCACATAATCCCGCACGTTATCCTCGTCCATGAAGAAGCAGCCCAGCAGTTCGACGGGTTCGTGGAGGTCCACTTCCGCAAGGGCGGCGCGTACTTCGGGGACGGCAAGCCGGTCTTCGAACCGATCGTAGTCGATCGCCAGGGGTTCATCGGAACCCAAGATGAAAAGGTCGGCGTTGACGAACCAGAGCGTGTAATGCGGGAACACCTCGGTAAAGGTGTAGAGCAGCGACTGGACGATTTCCGGGTTCAGACTGTGCAAGGGGACCCATTGGGACACGATGCCTCCCGGATTCAGCCGGCGGAGGCACAGCTCGTAATACTCCCGCGTGTAGAACGTGGACACGCCCTGCAGCGCCAACGGCATGGGTTCAAAGGTAATCACATCATAGCTCTTGTGGGTCGTAAGCAGATGGTTGCGGCCGTCGTCCACCAAGAACTCGAACCGCGGATTCTCCATCACGTTCAAGTTGTTCCGCGCGAACAAGGGGGCCACGGTATACACCTCGGGCGAGATCTCCACGGCGTCGATCCGGTCGAATTCCGACAAGCCCAACATGCCCGCCGTGACGCCCGACCCGAAGCACATGAATAACGCGGTCTCGGGGTCGCGATCAAACACCAGCGGCAGGATGCCCTGAAGCCGGTTCATCTTCACGCCCTTCTCGATGGAGGCCGTGGCCTGGACGGCGTTGATCCAGAGCACGCGATCCGAGCCCGTTACCTTGGCCTCGGGTTCCGACACGAGCACGGTCGCCTCGGTCCCTTCTTCGTAGGCGATGACGGTTTCGTCGTCCGGGATGTACCAATCGTTGATGCTGCGCCCGACGTCGGCCGGCATCACGCCAACCGCCGCCACGAGGACCGCCGCGCCCGCGGCCGTCAGGGCTGTCTTCCGCGGGACGGGCCTTAAGGGACAGGTCCACAGCAGGAGCATGCCGGCGGTAAACAGGGTCAAGCCAAGGGCCACAATGCTGTTGTGCGCGCCGAGGGCGGGGAGTAAGAAGAATCCCCCCGCGATGGCTCCCATCACGCCGCCAAAGGTGTTGAAGCTGTAGAGCACGCCCACGCGGCGGCCCAGACCGGCGCGCACCATGGCGATCGCGCGCAAGACGGCGGGAAACGTGGCGCCGAACAGAAACGTCGGGACGAACAGCGCGGCGAAGGCCATCCAGAATTGCCCCCGCACGAGGGCCTCCCACCGAAAACCGGCGGCTTGCAGCATGCCGCGGAACTGTTCAGGCATCCAGTCGAAGACGGCGAGCATGAGGATGCACGCCGCGCCCGTGAGCGCGACGAAAATGCCAAACAGGGAGACCGGATGGCGGGCGCGATCCGTCAACGGCGCCGCCGCGATGCTGCCCAGCGCGATGCCGCAGAGCAAGGTGGTGAGCATCGTCGTATACGCGTACGTGGTGCCGGCGAACACCAGCGTGAGCAGACGGGTCCACACCACTTCCAAGGCCAGGGCGCAGAAGCCGGACAGCGCGAAGGTGATCAGCACCAGCACCTCGACGCTCCGGCGGGGGAACGCGGTCTGGGGGGCGGGGTCCAGCGCGCGCATGGGGTCCGCCGATGGCTCCTCGGGGAGCGGCGGGGCCGGTTCAAACCGGCGGGCGAGGATGAGCGCGCCTATCCCCACCAGGATGTCGCCCCCCGCGCCCACCAGCGTCGTGCGCGTGTAACCGAGGGCGGCCAGCAGGACAAAGCCCGTCAAGGCGCAGCCGGCGACCGCGCCGAAGGTGTTCAGGCTGTAAAGCGAGCCGATCCGCAGGCCCCGGATGTTCACTTCCCGCGTGACAAATTTCGCCAACAGCGGCAGCGTCGCCCCCATGAGCGTCACGGGGACGATGAGCAGCGCGGCGGCGAGCAGCGCCCGCAGGCCAATGCCCATGGCGCGGCCAAGGTCAAACGCGCGGAGTATACTCACCATTACTGCCTCGCCATACCCTACCACAAGAATAAAGGCGATGGCCCACAGGCCGATGACAATCTCCGCCGCGCCGAACCAGCGTAAAGGCCGGTCCGTCCGGTCGGCGAGCCATCCCCCGAGCAGACTGCCCGCGCCGAGGCCCAGAAAGAAGATGGAGAGGATGGCGCTAACGGCGAACGAGGTCGCGCCGAAAAGAAGCACGAGCTTCCGGGTCCAGACCACTTGATACAGCAATCCAGCCGCGCCCGAGACAAAGAACAGCGCGAGTATGGTCAGATGCAACGCAGAGGCGTGGGCGGCGGCCTCCCGCCATCTCTGTTGCGCCCGGGGCGCTACCGTTGTGAGAACGCTCATGTAATTCGGAACTCCGGCACTGGAGGGACTCACGTCATCGCGCGTTCGCCGCCAAAACGGCGCCAAATCCTAAGGAACTACGGCGCGCCGGGCGGCCAGGACGTCAAGCCGTGGGTTCTGTGAGGTTAGGTGATGCTACCCAACCGGAGTGGGAACAGTCAACGGCGGCGATTTCGACCAATCGCCGGGTAAGGCGGCGTGGCGGGTGTTTACATCCCCCGGCCCTTCGGGCCGCCCCCTTCGAAGGGGGAATTTCGTACCGCCGCCTTCCAGGCGGCTTACTTGCCGGCAAGATGCCGGCGTTACACTTCCTCCTTCCGAAGAGGGATCATGGGGGAGGTTGTTTTCTGGCGCAGCGTTCTTACCCGGAGATTGGCGGTTTCTGAAAACACGGCCGTTGCCTCACATCGCCGTAACGTTGACGTGGGACTCAAGATTACGCCCCCGTGGCGCGGGCGCCGCTGAACTCGCGGCGTTTTAGGATGAGGCCCGTGAGAAGCACGCACGCCACGGCGCCCGCCGCGAGAATCAGCGCGGCCTGAAGGGGCGTCACCTCGACCGTCTGAAATACGATGTCCCCCATGCGGGTCTGTAGTTCCGATTGCCGTTGTAGTAAGGAGTCCTCGGGCGTCAGCGTACGCACGTATTTCGTGACGGTCAACAGACTAACGGCTCCGGGCAACCCGATCGCCAGCGTTTCCCAGCCGTAGATGAAAGCCACGCCCAGAATGAGGGGCCTGCGGGTGAGGACGCCCATCAGAATGAGCACGGCCCCGTACGCGATGACCGCCAGGCCCGCCGCGCTGGCGTACCGGAACAGGCGCGCCAGGAGGTCCGCGTCCACGGTGAAGCCCGGCAGCAGCCCGCACAGCCCCGTGAACAAGAGCATGGAGCCCAGCAAGAGCGCCGCCGTCACGATGGCGTAGGCGGTGAACCGGCCGAGCACCCACAAGGGCCGCGACACCGGGCGGCTGAGGATGTAGGACAGCGTGCGGCCCTCGATGTGTTCCGCGATGAGCATGGCGGCCAACAGGAGGGCGAGGAGCGGGGGAACCAACCCGGCGTAGACGCCGTCCATCAACCCCTGGAAGATGCGGCCGCCCGTCAGCATATGGGCTGGGGTGAGCAGCCACGCCGCTAACAGGGCGAACAACGGCAGGAGCGCGAGCCCCAGGGCGAAGTAGATCCGCTTGCGGCGCAGCATGAGGACGATCGCGTGGCCCATCGCGCCGGCGAACGCGGCCGCGTGCCGGGGGTGGGGGGCGTCCGCTATGTCGTGGTCCGTCTTTGCCATGTCATCGTTTCCGGAACCCGTTCACCGTTTCACCAAGTAATCAAACACCGCTTGCAAGTTGTCGTCCGCGCACCGGATGGCCTGGACGTCCGCCTCTCCCTCGAGGACCCCGTCGTTTAGCCGCTGATAGCACCGGTTCGGGTCGTTCGTTCGCACGGTGAGTCCCGAACGGGTCAGCTCCAGTCCAATTACTCCCGGCACGGCGGAAAGCCGGTTGATCCAATCCCGTGGATTGGCGCATTCGACCGTGATGGTGTGGGGGTGCTCGTCGATGAGGGCGCGAATCTCCCGCACGCGGCCTTGGGCGAGCAACCCGCCTTGATACATCATGAGCACCTGGTCGGTCACGCGTTCGATCTCGTACAGGATGTGGCTGGAGACCAGGACCGTGCGGCCCTCCGCCCCCAACTCTTGCAGCAGGGCGAACATCTCTTCGCGGCCCTGGGGGTCAAGCCCCGTCATTGGCTCGTCCATGATGAGCACTTCAGCGGGCAAGGCCAGGGCCTGCGCGATTTTGATGCGCTGACGCATGCCCTTGCTGTACTGCGTCATTCGCCCATGCATGCGCTCCGCCATGCCCACGCGCTCGCACGCCTCCCGGGCCCGCTCATCCGCCACCGCGCCGCTCATGCCCCATTGCCGGTTCAGCCAATAGACAAACTCGTAGCCGGTGAGGGCGTCGAACACGTCATCCGTTTCGGGGCAATAGCCCACGCGGCGGAGCACCGCGCGGTTATGCCGGGGCTGTTCCCCAAACAGGACCGCTTCGCCCTTGCTGGGCGCGCATAGTCCCAAGAGCATCTTGAGAAAGGTGGTCTTGCCGCAGCCGTTCGGGCCAAGCAAACCGGTCACGCCGGGATGGACCTCGACCGACATGTTGTTCACCGCGATGACCTCGCCGAACCATTTCGAGAGTTCCCTGGTCTGGATGGTTGCGCTCATCGCAGCACCTCGCAACGCCGCACCCGCCACATATACAGCGCGCCCGCCGCCAAGGTTACGGCGAGGACCGGGGCCAACGCTTGAGCGGCGGTCAACCCGTATTCCAAGGGTTGACCAAACAGGCGCTCGCCGAGGTGATTGATCGCCGTGGGGAGCGATAGCGCGTAGTAGCCGGTCCATAGCCGGTCCGCTTCCGCCAAGGCGGATACCATCCGTTGCATAGCCCCGCTGAGCATCACGAGCGCCACGACACAGGCCCCGGCGTAGTTCTGTTGCGGCAACAGCGCCGACGCGGCGAGCACGGCAAGGGCCGCCGGAACGACATAGAGCAGGGACAACGCCACGCTGGGCCAAATCCACGCCACGCTTTCGTTCAGCGTGTCCCAGCTTGGCGCCATCAGGTTGTGGAGGAGGATAAGCGCCAGCACGGGAACGAGGGTAAGCGCAAGGCCGAGCCCCGCCAGCGTCATGAATTTGCCCAGGGCGTAGTCCCGCCACGACAAGGGCTTGGCAAAGAGGACTTCCATCAAATTATTGCGCACATCGTTGCAAATCGCGCCCGACCCCGCGAACAGTATGGCGAGAAACACCAAAAGCCATTGGATACGTAAAAATCCTAGAAACAAGGCGTTGTCAACCGCGAGCAAGTTAATCTCTCGTACGAGCATGGCCACCATGCTGTTGGGTTCCTGCATGGCGATGTTGTAGCTCACCACCTGCAAGACGCGGAAAAAGAGGTGGAATCCCGCAAGGATCAGGAGCAGGTAGAAGATCCGGAACTTGAAGAGCACCCGCAGGTCTTGCGCCGTGATGATGGCCCAGCGGAAGTGGCGGCGGATGTCTCCCTCGTAACTCCGGTAGGTGCGGCGATGAATGGGCATGGGTTAGGACGCTCCCATTGCTTGAAGGAACGCCTCGGCCAAGCTGGTGCGCGCGGGCGCGAAATGCCGGATCTGCGTGCCCTGCTCCCGGGCGAGGGCGAACAAGCGTTGGGGGGACTCGCCTTCCGGCAACGTCACCCGCAACAAACCATCGCGCTCGGCGCGGCACGCGAATCCCGCTGATTCGAGCGTTTCCTGAAACGGGATCCCGGCCGCGTTGGCGCTATCGCGCGTTCGCACCTCGTACTGCCGCTCCCGCGGCGCGGTGAGTTCGTCCACGGAGCCATCCTGTACGATGCGGCCCTTGTTCAGGATCACAATCCGGTCGCAGACGTGCTGTACGTCGGGCAAGAGATGAGAGGACAGCAGCACGCTAACGCTTCGCACGCGCGCCACGTCCCGGATGAGCTCGAGCATTTCCATCCGGCCCTCGGGGTCCAGGCCATTGCTGGGTTCATCGAGCAGCAGCAGCTTGGGATCATGGATGAGCGCCTGGGCCAGCTTGAACCGCTGAAGCATCCCCGTCGAATACGTCTCCATGCGGCGGTAGCGCTGGTCGCCGATGCCCACGAAGTTGAGCGCCTCATGCCCTCGCTCCATGGCGTCCACCCGGCTCATGCCAGCGATCTGCCCCATGTAGGTGAGGAACGACACCCCGCTCACGGTGTGCGCCGCCGCTTCCCGTTCGGGAACGTAGCCCACGTGACGGCGCGCTTCCAGCGCCTTTTGCGGCATGGCGAGGCCGAACACGCGGACAGCGCCCCGCGCGGGCCGGTTGAAGCCGAGGATCGTGCGGATAAGCGTGCTCTTGCCCGCCCCGTTGGGACCCAGCAATCCCACGCGCCCTTCGCTCACATTGAACGACACGCCCGACAAGGCCTTGAAGGAACCATAGCACACCGTTACGTCTTGTAGCCGCAGGATGTCCTCATCGCCCGCCAGCTGCGCCACTGTTGCTTCCTTTCCCGCTTTCGCCGCCACACAACCACGGCGCGATCCGCGCCTGGCCCAACGTTTGATGTCCGCCACATTATACACGGGAAGCCTCCCAGGCGTGAACGAATGGGAAGAAACTCCGGTCCCCATTGCCGCCATCCCGTCAAGGCGGGCCGTCCCAAAAGTGTGGATGTTACCGTACCGCCGGCATCTTGTCGGCTTTCACGCACAATTCCCCCTTTGAAGGGGGATCAAGGGGGATGTTCTCCCCCCCCCGGCGCAGGCTCCTCATCCAACGCTCGGAGGCAGTGGACAGGATTTACAGGATTAACAAGGTGACCCCTGCCCTATCCACAATTTTGGGATGGACCGAGTGCTAGTACCTCTTCAGCGCTAACGTTGTGGATGCCCCGATTACGTCTGACTTAGCCCTGACACGATGTCACAAATGAATCCATCCCGTAGGGATGACAGCCGGTAGCCGGGAGTCGAGCCCGCGTGCGATAGCATGCCGGCGATACCCCCGGAAAAGATGCCCCCCTACTCGACCCCTTTAGGGGTCGCGGGAGCTGTTATCAATAATCGCACATAGCGCTCTTATGGGGCGGCTAAAGTGTTTGCGAAAATGCGCCGATAGGATCTGAGCTTGGAGACGCGGCCTGATGGCGCCTTGTCCAAGCCGGCGCTCATCTGGAAAGTCGTCGAGGGCGCGGGTTAAGCTGCGACAGGAGCTTGCCGATATCAGAGACGGAGAACGTCGTTTACTTGGGTGCGCGGCTTGCAAAAAGTGAATTTGACGCTTGTTTTGCCGCTAAATAGCGATGGAGACACGCGTTCTGGGCTCGTTGTGGAGCGATTTAGAGCATAAATTGCCCGCTTTGAGAAGGCTTTTGCAAGTCGATGAGGTAACTAGTGATACAAGAACCGCGGTTTGACCGAAGAACCGGCTTTTACCTCCAGAAGTAGGGTGGGGCTGCGAGGCGGGGAAGGTTATACCCTGACATGCCGCCGTACTTGGTCAAGTGCAGCCGCGTATATTGAATATGGTGTGAGTAGGTGGGGCGCGTAGTGACATGGCATGCCGGGAGAACGTGTGGGGGCCTTGGCCGTTCAGCGGGACGGACCTGGGTCCTGCGTCTTCCTATGGCTTTGGCGCCGCCCGCGACAGGCACAGGGTGGGGATACTGAATGACACAAGACAATGGCGCCACTGCTACGATTCTTGTCGTTGATGATCTTGAAGAAAACGTACACTTTCTCACCAAAGTGCTGCAGCCCAAAGGCTACAGGGTGTATCCGGCATATGATGGGGAAGAAGCCCTGGCCGCCGTGGCGAAATACGCCCCGGACATTATCTTGTTGGATTTGATGCTCCCCAAGCTTGGCGGGCTTGAGGTGTGCCGGCGGTTGAAGGCGGATAGTGGGACCTATCATATCCCCATTGTGGTCATTACCGGGGTGTCGGAACGCGATACGAATCTAGAGGCCATTGACGTCGGCGCGGACGAGTACCTCGTCAAACCGGTGGACGCGCCCATGCTTCATGCCCGGATCCGGAGTTGCTTGCGCGCGAAGTCCCTTCAGGACCAGGTCATTGAGTACCAACATAAGCTTGAGGAAGCCAATCATAACCTGGAGGAGCGCATCCGGGAGCGTACGCGCCAACTTGAACGCACCCAGCACGTGACGGTGTTTTCGCTGGCCCGGCTCGCGGAATCGCGCGACACCGAGACGGGCGAACACCTCAGCCGGATCCGGCGTTACGTGCAGGTGTTGGCGCAGCAGCTCGCCGAGTCCAGCGAATACGCGGAGGTCATTGACGAGGCCTTCCTGCGCGAACTCTTCCATTCGAGTCCGTTGCACGACATCGGCAAGGTGGGGATCCCGGACCAGATCTTGTTGAAGCCGGGCAAGCTTACGCATGAAGAATTCGAGATCATGAAGCTCCACGCGGTCATCGGCGGGGATACGTTGAAAGCCGCCGATATCGAGGCGGGCAAGGACTCGTTCCTCAGCATGGGCCGCGATATCGCGTATTACCACCATGAGAAATGGAACGGCAAGGGGTATCCCTCGGGCCTTAAGGGGACCGAGATTCCGCTGGCGGCGCGCATTGTGGCCCTGTGCGACACCTACGACGCCTTGACTTCCCGCAGGCCCTACAAAGAGGCCTTTACCCACGAATTCGCCAAGGAAATCATCGTTCCCGAGCGCGGCGAACAGTTCGACCCGGCGATTGTGGATGCGTTTCTGGCGGTTGAACACCGGTTCCACGCCATTCAACAGGCCTTGAGAGACATGGGCCAGCCCTCTCACATCGAGAAACTCGTTCAGAATCTCGCCTCAATGCGGGAATGCGTCGCGGAGTGAGCCGCGGGACAAAGGGAGCGGAGTTCGGCGTGGCGGACGGGTGTCACAACGCGTTCCGGATCTCCTCGATTCCCGCCGGCAGCGGTTTGACGCAACGAAAACCCACATAGGTGCGCTTCGCCTCGAAGCGCTCGGCAAAGCGAGACGCCAGCGCCGCTCCCCGCTGAAAGTTACCCCCGCGCACCACGACGGGAACGCCGAAGGTCATCCACTCCTCGGGCGAGTCCCCCTCGGCTGTGGGCATGATCTGATCCTGGGGGCGTGTGGGGGTTCGCGTCCATTCCGACACGTTGCCCGCCATGTCCAATACCCCGTAAGGCGTTTCGTCCATCTCGAAGACGCCCACGGGCGCGAGTTCGCCTGTCCCCATGTTGGCGGCCTCGTCTTCCCATTCGGCGCCCCAGGGAAATGGCGCCGGCGGTCTGCTGTCGCCCACGGCGGCGCGCGCCCATTCGGCGTCGGTGGGCAGCCGTTTGTCCGCCCACGCCGCGTAGGCCATGGCGTCGTACAGGGTGATCATCGTTACAGGATACTCCCCGGGCCACCGCCCGGAATTGGCCGCGGTGCGCCAGCCGGCATCCTCGCTGAACTCGCGATAAGCCTCCATGGTAACCTCGGTGCGGTCCATGAAAAAGCCGGGCAACACCACCCCTTCGCCGGTCTCGGCGTTCAACAAGGCGTGCCCGGGCGGAATGAACGCCATCCCCTCCGGCCGCAACGCCACGCCCAGGGCGTACTGGAGTCCGTCCCAACCCAGTTGAAGGGCCTCGCGGGAACGGCCCGCCTCGCCCGCGGCCGCGGCCTCCTCCCAACGGCCTTCCGCCATGGCCACATAGTGCTCCAGGCGCTCATCCCCCTCGGCGCGATCCCGGGCCAAGGTCAGGGCGTCCTCCGTGAGTTCCCGCAATAGCGTAAATCTTGGCCCAACGGCTTCGGAAGTCTCCGGCGCGTCCGCGGCCTCCGCCCCGGCTTCCACGACGGCCATCCTGCGATGCTCCTCGGCCCGCCACAGGCCCCACGCCGCCAAGACCAACATAGCGGCGGCCAGTAAGACGCCGGCCGCGCGCCGGGCCCACGGGCCCGCCCCCGCCCTTCCGAAAGGACCGGGGTGACCGCGGTTGAGCACGGGTTGAAGCGCCTGGCGCAATTCGTGAACGGATTGATAGCGGTTCTCGGGTTCCTTTTCGGTGCATTTGATGACGATGGCCTCCAGCTCAGGGGGCGCGTCGGAACGCACCGCGCTCAAGGGTTTGCCCATCCCGGTGGGCAGGCCGCCCGTGAGCATTTCGTAAATGAGAACACCCAGGCTGTAGATGTCGGCCCGCCCATCCACGTTCCGGCTGTCCTTGAACTGCTCCGGCGACATGTAGTGCGGCGTGCCCATCACCATGGAGGTGGCGGTGAGATTGGATTTGGCCATGAGCTTGGAAATGCCGAAATCCATAATCTTGACTTCCCCGCTGGCCCCGATCATCACGTTCTCGGGTTTGATATCCCGGTGAACCGTGTACTGGTGCGCATATTCCAGGGCCTCACAGATGCCGTCCACCATTCGCAAGGCCATTTCGACGGACAACCATTGCCCGCCCCCGTGATGCTCCATCAGGTTACGCAACGATCGTCCCCGAAGGTATTCCATCGAGATGTACAGGACGCCCTCGGTCATCCCGATGTCGTGAACGCGGACGATGTTAGGGTGGGCGAGCTTACGGGCGATGCGCGCCTCGTTGTAAAAACGGTTTACGACCACCTGATCCCGGACGAACTGCGGCAGAAGCATCTTGAGCGCCACTTCTTCATTGAGGACGTTGTCATGCGCTTTGTAGATGCAGCCCATCCCGCCCCGGCCGATCATTTCGATGATGGTGTAGCGGTTGGCCAGGACCTTGCCGCGGGGAAACGTGATGTGGGGTTGTTTCTTGCGGGAGGCCTGGTTCGGCTGGCCGCCGCTACCCGCCGGCTGTCCCTCTTGTTTGGGGCCTTCGGCGGACAGCGGCGCGTTGCACTGCTCGCAGTGCGTTTGATTAGCTGGATTGCTGGTCCCGCAAATAGGGCACTGGATCTGTGTCATCCGGTTGAAGGTATCCCCTCTGCCGCGAGGGCGGCTTGTTTTGATCATTGTGGCGCTGCTGCTAAGCGGAGCATTATCAAACCCCACAGGTTCCTACATATTGTACCTAACGAGGGCCGAAAGCCGGTAAACCCGGCGCCGATTTCATTAATCCCGTGTGTTTTTGGTATAGTCCAGCTTCAAAAGTGACGGATGCCGGTCCGCGCCGTGCTTACGGAAAACCCTTTGGGTCTCTATCTCTTGCGGAACCGGTGGCGCCTCTTCCGTGAACCCCGGGGTTGCTGTTGTGTACAAAAGCTTTTCGCCCCGGCGCTGAATTGAGGAGTGTTCCTTGGATTTCGAAAACATCAACTGGGTGGTAATCCTGCTCCAGTACGGCGTTCTGCTGTTTTCGTTGTGTTTTCACGAAACGGCTCACGCGTGGATGGCCGAGCGCTGTGGGGATCCCTCGGCCCGCTTGTTGGGCCGCGTCACGCTTAACCCCGTGGCCCACGCGGATCCCATCGGAACCGTGGTGATGCCGCTGATCATGATGGTGTTCGGTTTTCCGTTTTTGTTTGGCTGGGCCAAGCCCGTGCCGTTTAATCCGGTCAACCTGAACAATGTTCGCCGCGATCCCGTCCTCATCGCGGTGGCCGGTCCTGCCTCGAACGTGGTCATCGCCGTCGCAACGGCCATCCTGTTGAAGCTTGTTGTGGTGGTTAGCGGGGGATTCGAAGCCCAGGGAGGCCCTATCCCGGATCCCGTGGCCATGGTGGCGGCTTATCTCATTTTGATCAACCTCGTGCTGTTCACGTTTAATCTGATTCCGGTGCCTCCCTTGGATGGCCACTATGTGCTTGGGTACTTGCTGCCGCCCAAGGGAGAAGAGATGCTGCAACAGATTGGCCCCATGGGCATCGTGATCGCCATCCTCCTGGCGCGCCCCTTATTGGGCGCCTTTGTGCCCATCTTTCTGCTGCCCTTCACGTTGTTTCTCCCGGAACTCAGCATCGGTTTGAACCTGATGTAGGAGGCCAGATAAACGGGAGCAAGGCGGCCCCGCCGGGAACGCAACCACGGTGTGAGCCAGAACGTCATCTGAAACTTTGCCTACCTCTATGTACTCCCATGGATTGTAAGAGGTTAAGGAGCGAACCATGGATCTGCCAAAGAAATACGACGCGCATCAACTCGAAGACAAGTGGGGCGCTCACTGGGCCGAATCCGGGATCCACGCCTGGGACCCGGAGCGCCCCCGCGAAGAAACCTTCGTGGTGGACACGCCGCCGCCAACCGTGAGCGGCTCCCTCCACGTGGGCCACATATTCAGCTATTCTCATCAAGATTTCATCGTGCGCTTTCAGCGCATGCGGGGGAAGAACATCTTCTTTCCCATCGGCTGGGACGACAACGGCCTCCCCACCGAGCGCCGCGTGCAGAATCTGTACAACGTCCGGTGCGAACCCCATCTCCATTACGATCCCGATTACAAGGGAGAACGGGGTAACAAGGGAGCGCCCGAGGCCATCAGCCGCAACAACTTCATCGAACTCTGCCACGAGGTCACCAAGGAGGACGAGGAGGTGTTCCGGCGGTTGTGGACGCGCCTCGGCATGTCCTACGACTGGGACCTCGAATACGCCACCATCGACGACCATTGCCGCCGCACCTCGCAGTACAGCTTCATCGAACTCATCAAGCAGGGCGAGATTTATCAGGCCGAGCGGCCCGTCATGTGGGACGTGGACTTCCAAACCGCCATCGCCCAAGCCGAGGTGGCGGACAAAGAGCGGGAGAGCGCGTACCACTACTTGCGCTTCGGGATTGAGGGTGCGGATGAACATGTGGTCATCGCCACGACCCGGCCGGAATTGCTGCCCGCCTGCGTGACCGTGCTGGTTCACCCCGAGGACGAGCGCTACAAACACCTCGTGGGCAAGAATGCCCTCACCCCGCTGTTCCAGGCGCCCGTCCCCATCATGGCGGATCCCAAGGCCGACCCCGAAAAGGGCACCGGTATCGTGATGGTGTGCACGTTCGGCGATCAAACCGACGTCGAATGGTGGGAGGCCTATAACCTGCCCACCCGCCAAGTGGTGGGCAAGGACGGCCGCTTACTCCCCGTTACGTTTGGCGAAGCCGGCTGGGAAAGCCGGGACCCCGCGAAGGCCAACCAAGTCTACCGCGAAATCCAGGGGTTGCCGGCGCCCAAGGCGCGGAAACGGCTGGTTGAACTCTTCGAAGAGAGCGGCGGCGTCATCGACCGGCCCTCGGAACAGACAACCCAGACCGTGCGCGTGTTTGAGAAAGGCGACCATCCCCTCGAACTCATTCCCGCCCGCCAATGGTTCGCCAAGATCATGGACAAGAAGGAGGCGCTGCTCGAACAGGGCCGCAAGATTACGTGGCATCCCCCGCACATGCAGGTACGCTACGAGCACTGGGTGGAAGGCCTCAACCAAGACTGGTGCATGAGCCGGCAACGCTTCTTCGGCGTGCCCATCCCCGTGTGGTACTGCATCGGAGAGGACGGCCGGGTGGATTACAACGCGCGCATCCTGCCCACGCTGGAACAGCTTCCCGTGGATCCCCTCGATGATGCGCCGGTGGGCTTCACCGAGGAGCAGCGCGATCAGCCCGGCGGCTTCACCGGCGATCCCGACGTGATGGACACCTGGGCCACGAGTTCGCTCTCCCCGCAGATCTGCACGAACTGGGTGAACGACGCGGAGCAACACAAGAGGCTCTTCCCCATGGACATACGGCCGCAAAGCCACGAAATCATCCGGACGTGGGCGTTCTACGCCATTGTGAAGGCGTACACCCACGAGAAGGAAATCCCGTGGAAGAACGTGGTCATCAGCGGCTGGATCCTGGACCCCGAGCGCAAGAAGATGTCGAAGAGCCACGGCAACGTGGTGACGCCCGAGCCGCTCATCGAGCAATTCGGCGCGGACAGCGTGCGCTATTGGGCGGCCCGCGCCCGCCTTGGCGTGGACACCGCCTACGACGAACAGGTCTTCCGCGTGGGCAAACGCCTATGCACCAAACTCTTCAACGCCAGCAAGTTCGCCCTGGGCCGGTTTTCCGAACTCGATCGGGCGCAGTTGACGCCCAATCAAGTGACGGCGGAGATTGATCGCGCCGTTATCGCCGAGCTGCGCCCCCTCGTCAAGCGCGCCACGGAGGCCTTCGACCGGTTCGACTACGCCCAGGCCTTGAGTCTCACGGAGGACTTCTTCTGGCGCACCTTCTGCGACAACTACCTCGAACTGGCCAAGCCCCGGACCTACGATGAGGGCCTGACCGAGGGCCGGCTGAGCGCGGCGGCGACGTTGCGCCTCATGCATCGGGCGCTCACGCGGATGCTGGCGCCTTTCCTGCCCTTCCTCACCGAGGAGGTGTGGAGCTGGGCCTACGCCAACGACGCCGATATGCATTCATCTGTCCACCGCAGTCCTTGGCCCTTGCTAGACGAGTTCGCGGCCATCCCGGAACCCGGGTCCGCGGACACCTACGCCAGCGCCCTGGCCGTGATCGACGCCGTGCGCAAGGCCAAGGCCGACGCAAGCCTCAGCATGAAGGCCCCTGTGCCGCGCGTGGCCATCGCGGGTTCGTCTCAAACGCTTGACGCGTTCGAGGCCGCGCGCGACGACGTGTGCCGCATGCTTCACATCGAGACCCTGGAAACCGCGGAAGGCGAGCCCGAACAGGGGCTGCTTGACGTGGAAACCAGCCTCGCGCAAAGCCCCGCCGAAGGCTAACTGCTTGTGCAAATTGACATCCCCGTAATCCCTTACCAAGGGATTACGGGGATGCTGTGTTACAGGGGTCTTTCGGCTTATCCCTCGTAGTCCACGCGGATATCCCGGATGGACAGGGCGTGGGCCGCCGCCTCGGCGATGGTTTCGTCATCGCTTTCGGCAAGCTCTTCGAGGCGTTCGCGGGCCGCCGGGGCTTCTTCCATGGCTATGGCGTGGATGAGCGACACGGCTACGCCGCCTTCCGCGTCTTCCACGGCGTCCAGCATGGCCGCCAGCCCCGCCTCGCCGGGAATGCGAAGAAGCGCGTCGCAAGCTTCATCGACAAAGGTTGGCTCGGTCAGCCATTCCGCGATGGCGGGGACGTGCTCTTCGCTGGCGCACAGGCCAAGCAGATACAGGGCCTCCCGCGCCACGCGGTCGGAGGGATCGTCCTCCAGCAGCTCCGCCAAGGCGTCCGCCATCGCCTGCTGGGCCGCTTCTTGTTCCGCTTCGTCTTCGCGGGGCCGGGCGCTTTCGTGGACGATGTTGCGCAAGCTCCACTTCGCCGCGATGTATACGTCGCGATTCTCGTGGTCGAACAACGCCGCCACGGGCGCCACCGCCTCGGGCCCGAACTTATGCGCGTGCTCGCGCGCTTCCATGCGTTGGTTCGCCTCCTCGGCGAATTCCGTAGTGACTTCCAGCCATTCGCCCTCTTCTTGATCCTCGCTCGCGCCGTAAAACTCGATGCCCGCAAGGTCGATGTGGAGACTGTCGTCCACCTCGGGATCGGCTTCATAGAAGACGTACCGGAAGGTCCCCTCGTGATCGATATCAAAGGAGGTCCATTCGCCGCCGGGCTGCTCTTCCTCAATGGTCATCAAGGGGACGGCGTCGCCGCGGTTGGGATCCCCGTTTGGCGTGGGGTCGAAGGCGCCGGGGTCGAAGTCGTTCGCGCCGTAAATCGTGGCCCCCACGCCGCGCTCTTCATAGCCTTCGCGCGGGGCATACCGTATACCCGTGATGCGCTTCGCCTCGCCCTCTCCCAAGTCCAGTCCGGCCCACAACAAGGGGCCGCCATCGGGAGAATGGGCGAAGTTGCCGAGATCGCCGTCAAACGCGGCCTCCACGCTCCAGTCCGGGTTGGCCTCATAGTACCCGTCAAAGCCGATGATCTCATAGCCGTGGGGCGAATCGACGTTCCACCCATCGCCGGACGTGAGCATGTCCACCAGTTCGTCCACGGTTTCCGGGGCCTCTCCGGCCGCTTGACTCATGCACACCGCCAGACTGAATCCAAGGGCGAGCACCCCTGCGTTCATGAGTTTGGTCATTGTTTGTCTCCTCCGCTGGTCATATATGCCACGGTCCACGGCCGGGCTCATGCAGTAACAGTCTGTTGGCTTCATCGTCGTTTACCGCGCGCTCGTTCTCGGGATCCCACTCGATGGGCCGGCCCAGGATGTAGGCTATGTTGCCAAGCGTACACATCGTTGCGATCCGGTGGCCCGCCTCAATAGGCATCATGGGCTCTTCCCCGCTCTTGATGCAGTCCAGCCAATTGCGCCGGAGTCCCGGCTGGCTATGCAGTTCGGTGCGCGGCGCCTGGAATCCGTCCGCGGGCGCCTCGTACTCCTCGGCCTCGCGCAAAGGCCATGCGCGTCCGCCGATATCCCCGCCGTCCACGGCCAGGCTCCCCTTGGTCCCGTGGTAGATGGCGCCGTAGGGCCGCTCCTGCCCTGGACTCTCGGGATCAAAGCCGGGCTGACGCCAATGCACCACCAAATCGCGATGGGCGAACTCCCAGGTTACCGACATCGTGATTGGGCAATCGAAGTTGCCGTAGCGGGGCGGCCGGCCCGTCGCCGTTACCTTGGTGGGGCCGGTGTCATCCAGGTCCAGGAACCAGCTCATGACATTGAGCTGATGCGTGCCCCGATCGAAGATCATGCCGCCGCCGAAATCGAGGAAGTAGCGGCGGTCGCCATACTGTTGCACGTAGTCCGGATTGTACGGCCGCCAGTGGGCTGGTCCCAGCCACTTATCCCAATCGAGGTGATCGGGCGGCTCCTGATCTTGGGCGTCGCCCCCTTCGCGGTTCTCATAGTGCCAGCAATCAACTTCTTGCACCGTCCCCAGCTCCCCGTTGCGGATGAATTCGCAAATCGAGGGGAACCGCTCAAGGAGACGGCCTTGGCTGCCGACCTGAACGGTGCGCCCAAACTCCCGGGCCGCGGCAATCATGGCGTGGCCCGCGGCGATGGTCTTGGCGGCGGGTTTTTCAACATAGACGTGCTTGCCCGCCTGGCAGGCGTAGACCATCGGAACCGCGTGGTTGTGGTCGGGCGTGGCGACGACGACGGCGTCGATGTCGTCGCGGTCGAGCAGGTCGCGGTAGTCCGTGTATAGGTCCACCTCGTCTTCTTCATAATGGCTGGCCGCTGCGTCGAGGCGCTGCGTGTCACAGTCGCACAAGGCGACGACGCGGGCATCCTCCGCCACGTCGGTCATCCATCCGCGATGGCTGTTGCCCATGCCGCCCAGCCCGATGCAGCCGATGGCGATTTGGTCATTCGGTCCGGGGTTGCCCCCTTGGCCGAGCACCCGCGAAGGCAGGATTAGAGGCGCGGTTGCGGCCGCGCCCGCTGCTAGAAAATGGCGCCGGGATAATGTGCTCAT
>JBKHFO010000039.1:0-20311 GCA_046540175.1 Candidatus Hydrogenedentota bacterium | reverse complement strand
CGTTTCGGCCACCTCCAGCATTTCTTGGAATTCGTCCGGAGTGAATCGTTCAGCCTTTTCCACCGCGATGCAGTTGTGATGGCGCCGGACAATATCCTCTAGGGCTAAGGTCCAATATTCCCGCAATGAGATTCCTAGCACCTCGGCCAGTCTGCGGGCCACTTCCGCGTTCACGAAGACCCCAAGCGGCATGAATTCCTCCAACGTGGAGTAACGTTGAGGCGGATGAGTCTCTTCGAGGTGGACGTACTCTTTCTGGCATGCTTCGACTTCTTCCTTGCTCATCGCGCGAAACCGCAGGGACTCGATTTCCATCGATTCGTCGGCGCGCTGGGTGGAGTAAAGGCGGAACGCCATCCCTGTTATTTGCTGAGGAAACCCAAAATGGCCGATCTTGCGCGCCACGGTTTGCCACCGGGATGTAGCGGGGAGAAACGCCAGTTCGCGGCCCCCGGGATAGGTCCACATCCACGCCGGATGGGCGTTGCCGCTGGTACAGCGGTACGTAATTTCTGCAATGGGGTAGGTGTCGAGATCAACGGGAAACCGGCCGTCTTCGCCGCCGAAACTGCTGAGTGGCGCCCAAAAATGCGGTTCGTCCCCTGAAAGATTATCAATATGAACGATGTCATGGAACCGGCCAACGAGACGCACGCCTTTTTCGGTTCGCATACGTTGGGCGGGCACGCGCTGCCATTCCTTATCGATCACAAAGTCACGAGTTTGCCAGCCCGCAAGATCCTCCCCCGTAAAGAGTACGTGGTCCAGCGTTTCACGTAGCTCTGGGTCGGGCTTGTACAAGATGGTGCTGAGAAAACCAGAATATTCGTAAACCATAGGGCTCTAACGTTAGTTAAGGGTTAATGGCGCCGGGGCGGAAGGAACTTGGAAACGCGTACCGTGTGCGGGGCGCCACCAATGCATGATACCCTATCATAGATGGCGCCGCTGATCCATATCCCAATCGCCGGATAACTCAGCCCAAGCCTCTGGAACTCCGTGTTGTCCGCCTTTGAAACAGAAGGTCACTCTTACCCAATGGGTGAGACCGTACCGCCGGCATCTTGCCGGCATTCGTGCCCTGTCTAAAGGGCCGCACTATGGCACAACGAATCTCTTACCCGGCGATTGAGGCCATAGACGCTTGCGACCCCAGTCGCCGGATAGAGATTCGTAAGACCCGTATCGCCGCCTTCCAGTGGCTAATGCATACTGGCGAGACATCGGCGGTACACTTTCACCCATTGGGTTGGGGACAGTAGGATAAGGGGAGTTCCGAGGCTATAACCCGGCCTCATGCGGTACGGAAAACGGCGGAACTGGCCAGTTGCGGACAGTTCATGAGGCGCTCGGATTCCCGTTGGCCCGGAGAGGGCAAACAGGACTTAATATTCGCTTCTTGTACTTACAATATTTAGCACATAATACTTATAAATCAAGCCTGCCGTGCGAGTTTTGCTTGACATCAGGTTGCCGGTGGTGTACAAGGGATATGTATATACGTTTGGGAGCCGCTGAGCGTGCCGCGTGGTGTTTCCGAGTCTGTAGGCGAGCATGGTTGGGAGACCAGTTTGGCCCCAGCCAGCGGGATGTAAAGGAGGAAAAATGCCAAACTCTGAGTTGATCAAAGGGCTAAACAACCAACTGAATCGTGAGGTTACGACGTTTCTTCGCTATATGCTCCAAGCTGCGTCAATTAAGGGAGCGCAAAACGAAGCCGTGCGTAACATGTACCTCGAGGAAGTGACCGACGAGGTTCAACACGCACAGTATCTTGCAAACCAGATCGTCATGCTTGGGGGCGAACCGGTCTTAGAGCCCGGCCTCACACCGCCGCCAAGTGATATTCGTGAGATGCTGGAAAACGACGCCAAGGAGGAAGCGAATGACGTGAAGAACTATGTTCGGCTGGCGTCGTTGGCGGAGGAAGCAGGTCTTTTCTCTTTGAAGACAAAGATGGAAGACCAAGCGGCCGATGAAGATGAGCATGGGTACGAGATGAAACGCCTGCTTGGCTAGCTAGCGAAAGCGTTGCCGGGTTTTGCACCCGGCAACGCATTCGCCGGCCGGTCAACAGGTATTTGGATGTTGGAGATGGTTGGCGGGGTTTTGGAGAATCTGCCGGGACTAGCCCAATGGCATCTTCAGGTGGGTGTTGACGCTGCCGAACTGCTTAGGAGTCAAAAGTTATGCGATCCCTTTGGAAAACAGGTGCTTTTTTTGCCGCGATTGCCCTCGGATGCGCGCTGGGTGGTTCCGTGGCCGCACAGGAACAGGAGGACTTCATCGAGACGCCTCCAGCTCCGATTGTGTTCGCCGATCTAGAGGATGACGTTACGCTGGGCCCCGTGGTGGTGGCCGAGGATTTTGCGGACGGCGCTGCGTTCGAATGGCTGTTTGATGACGAGGAAGTGGGCGAGGAGGCTGAACTCGTTATTGAAGAGGTTGCCGAGGAGGATTTTGGCATCTACACGGTGGTCGTGAGCCATGACGACTTCGAGGATGAGGTCTTTGAGGTCGAGTTGAGTGAGCCCCGGCTTGTGGTGACGCCCCCCGAATCCGAGGTGAGGGAATGGTTGGGAGAGGAGGTGACGCTAGGCCCGGTGGAAGTTGTCGAGGGCATTGAAGAGGATGTCAGTTTTGAGTGGTTTTTCGAGGGAGAATCCGTTGGAACGGAAGCGTCTTTCACCATTCCCTCTTTGACCGGCGAGGATACGGGTGTTTATACCGTGATCGTGGATCACCCTGATCTGGAGGAAGCCGAGTTTGAAGTGGAGGTCTCCGCGATACAGCTGATTGAACGGTATCCCCTTCCCCTGATCCTTGTGGAGGAGGGGCAAGAAGATGTCCTTCTTGGCCCCATTGATGTGCCTGAGGACTTCGAAGCTGAAATGAGTTTCGAGTGGACTTTTGAAGACGAAGTTGTGAGCACGGACCCCTACATTACTTTTCCTGAGATTACACAAGACGTTGTCGGGACATACACCGTCGAAGTGGATCACCCTGCCTTTGCCGAGCGCGAGGAATACGAGACGCCGGAAGTCATTGAAATTGAATTTGTCATCCCTGAGCCGCTCCGGAATTTCCGCGCCACCACCGGGGACATGACGTCCGACGTGATGTTGACGTGGGACAACCCTATCGGGATAGATGTGGAAGAAGTCTCCATTTACCGGCAGACCGGGGCGTTTCCTGAAGAGCCTGGCGATGGCGAGGAGGTGTTTGTTGGGGATGGGGGTGAGGAGCAGTACCGCGATACCGAAACGCAGGAGGGCGAAGAGTACTTCTACGCGCTCTTCGCTGAGCTGAATGTAGAGGGCATCCCCTTTTTTGAGTTTGCCGAAGATTCCGTTTATCTCACCGACACGCTCTACGCTCGGGGCGTGCCGGGCGTGGATTCGGCGGGCTACGTAACCGATGTGTTCTCGCCGGAGCGTCCTGTAAATCTGGGATACAGCCAAATCACCATTGAGCCCACTGTGTCCTTGAGTGACGCGCTTGATTCAGGCCAACCCGAATTCTATATGAACCCGAGCGATTACGAGATCAGCTTCGAATCCGATGTCCATGAATTGCCGTTTGCGCGGGACCCGGGCTTTGCGGTGCACATAAGTGATGGCAGGTTTGCCTATTTGCATCCACAAGAGGATCCCGCGGTCGGTGACGGGCGGCCAGGTAGACCCCGGCGAGGGGGTGTAGGCCGTATCCAGGAGCTGGAGCTGCCGGACATACCCTTCTTTGGCCGGATGTTCAACGATCTTGTGTTGGGGGCCAATGGCTACGTCACCACGGGCGAAAGCCTGTACACTCTAGAGACCATTGACACGGCGGAAGCCATCTATGCAGCGGACGAGACTTACGATGAGGATATTAGCTTTCGGGTTGAGCCTTTGTACGAGTTTGATAGCTCGTTTGAGCTTGGCCGGGGCATTCGGCGTGATTCCACTGACAATTTTCCTTCGCTTGAATCCCACTTTAATGTGCCCCGTATTTCGTTCTCCTTTGCTGATCTTTCGACGAGTGCGGGGGGGGACATGTGGGCTAAGCAGCTTGATGACCGGGTGGTCCTCACCTTCGATAAGATCCCGGAGCGGGGCCAAGGGTTTGCGCCTAAGCCCAACACCGCTCAGCTCGAACTGTTTTTCGACGGGACTATACGTTACACCTACCGCGACCTCAACGCGGATGACATGGTGGTTGGCATTTCGGATGGGCGGGGTGTGCCTGGATACTTTGAGTCGGACGGCTCATTCCAGAGGGTGGATGCGGAGACCGGCGCGGGCTTGACCGAATTCCAGGTGGCGCCGCCCCCGCCGCCCATATCGATCTCCAGAGTGGGGCCGCAAATTGTTGAGGCTGGAGAGACGGTGCAGTTCGATGTCAGCGCCACGGCGGAGGAGGGAGGTGCGCCGTCCCTTGAGGCTTCCGCTTTGCCCCCTGGCGCCGAATTCACGGTCAACGGCAGTTCCGGCGCGTTCGTGTGGGAAACCACGGCGGAAGACGCCGGCGTGTACGACGTCACCTTCTGTGCCGAAACAGAGGAGCACCAGACCTGCCAGACGGTGGTCATGCTTGTCTATGACGACGATACAAGGCCCGTGGCGGGTGGCGCGCGGTTTGAGCCCGAACAGCTCAAGGCCGGCCAACCCATAGACGCCACCTATGAGTTTGTGGATCCGCTCGGAAGATCGGAAAGCAATTCGCGGATCTATTGGTATCGGAATGACGCGTTTGTGTCAGCCTTGGAAGGCCACAGCAGGGTCCCTGGCGAGATGGTGCAGGAGGGCGACCGCTGGTATTTCGCGGTAGTCCCTCGGAACGAGGCAGGGATTATGGGAAGGCCCGTGTTTTCCAAAACGGCAACCACTGACAGAGTGCCTGAGGGAGAGGAAGACCGCTTCGATCTGGATGTGAATAACGACGGCGAGGTAGACAGCCTCGACATTCAGATTATCATCAATGACCTTCTTGGGCTAGAGATTGATCCCGCCCATGAAACCGATGTGAATGACGATGGGGTGACGGACGCCGTAGATTTGCAAGTGGTTATAAACCATGTGCTTGGTTAGCCGCTACCGTCAAAGTAAGTCAGCCATGTAGCCAACCCCAAGCAACGGATTACAAATCTCATATGGCGCTCCCGGCCGGGCTTGTCCTGGTGTGGGAGCGCCGTTCGGCAAACGAAAGGGGACGGGTATGAGTGAACCCGCGTACGAAAAGCGTAGCGTGCAAGCGATGGCGTCCGAACGGAGCACATGTGGCATTCGTCAGCGTCTTTTTACTAAGGACGACGGTGTTCCAGCCAGCATAACCTATCTCGCCGTGGACGATGCCAAGTCCCATTGGCACGGGCATACACATGAATACTATTACATCCTGGAGGGCGAAGGGGCGCTCTTCATTGACGGCGAGCGCGTTCCGGTTGCCCCGGGTGATTGCGTTTGGATCAAGCCGGGCGCCCGGCATTATGCGGAAGGGGCCTTCACCACGCTAATAATAGCCATGCCCGCCCTTGATCCCGCTGATATCCTATATGAAGAGCCTACGCCGAAGGAACAAGGGGCCCAGGCTCACGGAACTGCCGGCGGGTAAGGGCGCACGATCGCGCTTTTACATTGGTAGGCTCCTATCCGTGCGAGTAAGAGTGGGCTGAATGGGCTTGCGGTTTCAACTTGCATTATGCTAGCATCCAACTTCCTCTTCGGAACATGTTCAATTCGGCGCTTTGCGAGCGATAAGCCTTTCGGGGCCGCGAATAGAAGCGTCGAATTTGAGTATGGGCGCGCCAGTCTTCCGAATTCCTGGGGCGTGTGGGATAACGGCGGGCGGGCTCCGTTGTTCCGGACAGCCGCCGGACCTGTAACACCGCCGCCAACGAGCGTTTGGCGCGCCCCCATGTCCCGTGTCACACCGTGACCCCAACCGCCGTAGGCCGTTTGTGAGAGGCGCCTCCGTAGAGAGCCTCTTCTCGGGTCCACATTGCAACCGAATGGCAAAAAGGATAGAGAACTTACCATGGGTGTAAAGGCGCAATTTGATCTTTCAGGAAAGACCGCCGTTGTAACCGGCGGGGCGGGCGTGCTTGGCGGAGCCATTGCATCGGGTTTAGGCGGCGCCGGCGCCCAGATAGCCGTGTGCGACATCGCCGCTGATAACGCCAAGGCCAAGGCCGAAAGTATCAGTCAAGCTAGCGGCGTGAAGGCGAGCGGGTATCTAATGGACGCTTTCGACAAGGTATCCATAGAAACTTGTTGCGAGCAAGTCCACAACGACTATGGCCAGGTGGATATTCTGGTGAATGCGGTGGGCGGCAACATGAAAGGGGCCACAACTTCCGAGATGCAGTCGTTCTTTGATTTGCCGGAAGATGGACTGCGGAAGGTGATGGACCTCAATTTCTTGAGCGGCGTCTTCTTTCCTTCGCAAGTCTTTGGCCGGCGGCTCAAGGATAATCCGGAGGGCGCTTCGATCATCAACATCTCTTCCATGAACGCATTCGTCCCCCTCACCCGAATTCCGGGATACAGCGCGGCCAAGGCGGCGGTCAACAACTTCACGCAATGGCTCGCCGTTCATTTGGCGCAAGAATATGATCCGAAGCTGCGGGTGAACGCGATTGCGCCGGGATTCTTCCTCACGGAACAGAACCGCTTCCTCCTGACCGACGAGAAAACCGGGGATCTGACCCCCAGGGGCAAGACCATTGTGGATCACACCCCCATGGGTGATTTCGGAAAGCCCGAGGACCTCATCGGCACGACGGTATGGCTGGCTTCGGATGCCTGCCGCTTTGTCACGGGCATTGTCGTGCCCGTGGATGGCGGCTTTTCTGCTTTCAGCGGGGTATAAAGCACAATCACGCCTTGGGGCGTTTGATCACGATAAAGAGAAGAGGAACGAAAGGAAACGAACGACATGAGTGATCCAACCGCGGAATTGAAAGAGCATCAACCTCAACACGAATACCTCATCGCGATCGATTCCGATGGATGCGTCTTCGATACGATGGAGATTAAGCATAAGGAGTGCTTCATCCCCAATATTGTTAAGCATTGGAAGCTCCAGGCGGTGTCAAAGTATGCCCGCATGGCGGCCGAGTTCGTGAACTTGTACTCCAAGTGGCGTGGCGTCAACCGTTTTCCCGCGCTCACCATGGTCTTCGATCTGCTGGAAGAATGGGACAAGGTTCAAGAGCGCGGCGTCGCCATTCCCCAGGCGCCGAATCTGCGCCGGTGGATCGAGACCGAGTCCAAGCTGGGCAATCCCGCCCTTGAGGCCTATTGCAAGGAACATCCCGATCAAGAGGACATGCAGCAGGCGTTGCGCTGGAGCAAGGCCGTGAATGACACGGTGGCGGACATGGTGGAAGGCGTGCCTCCGTTCCCGCATGTGCGGGAATGCCTGGAGAAGGCCCAAAACCATGCCGACATCCTGGTGTGTTCAGCGACGCCCCAGGAGGCGCTGCGCAAGGAATGGCGGGAGCACGCGATTGAGGGCTATCCCTTCTCGATCGCGGGGCAGGAACAAGGCAAGAAAGGGGAACATATCGCATACGCTTCTCAAAAGCGTTATGAGGGCTCCCGCATCCTTATGATTGGGGATGCTCCGGGCGACATGAAGGCGGCCCGCGCGAACAACGCGCTGTTCTATCCCATCAAGCCGGGCGAGGAGGACACCTCTTGGAAACGCCTGTATGAAGAGGCCATTGACCGGTTCCTGAACGGGACCTATGCGGGCGAGTATGAGCAGAAGCTCATCGACGAATTCGAGGCGGTGTTGCCGGACACGCCTCCTTGGAAACTGGGCGCGCGGGTGTAACGCGCTGCCTTATGCGAATCGTTGCCGATGAAAATATCCCCTATGTCCGCGAGGCATTCGAGGGGCTAGGGGAAATCGAGACCATGCCAGGCCGGGCGATGGACGCCGCGGCCGTGCGTGACGCGCGGGTGTTGCTGGTGCGCAGCGTGACCAAGGTGACGCCGGAACTGCTGGAGGGGTCGCAGGTCGAATTTGTGGCCACGGCCACCATCGGCGAGGATCACATTGACCGCGATTACCTGGCCAAGCGGGGCATTGGATTCGCCAGCGCTCCCGGCTCGAACGCGAACAGCGTGGCCGAATACATCGTGTCCGCCTTGCTCGTGCTGGGGCAACGGGACAAGCTGGATCTCGGCCAATGCCGGCTCGGCATTGTGGGCGTGGGCAACGTGGGGAGCCGCGTGCACGCTAAAGCCCAAGCGCTGGGCATCGAATGTGTGCTGAATGATCCTCCTCTGGCCCGGAGCACGGGCGATGAACGCTACCGGCCCCTCGGGGAGGCGCTTGCGTGCGATGTCATTACGGTCCATGTGCCGTTGACGCGCGAAGGGCCAGATGCTACGCATCATCTCGGTGATGCCGCCGTGCTGAGCCAATTGCCTCGCGAGGCCGTACTTATCAACACGAGCCGCGGCGCCGTAGTAGACAACCCGGCGTTGCTGGAAGCGTTGGAACAAGGCGCTTTGCGAGGGGCGGTGCTCGATGTATGGGAACACGAACCCCACATCAGCGCGTTGCTTCTTGAGGCGGCCGAGTTGGGCACGCCTCACATTGCGGGGTATAGCTTTGATGGCAAAGTGAATGGAACGCGCATGATCTATGAGGCGGCCTGCAACCATTTCGGGTGGACGCCCTCGTGGACCCCCGCCCCCCTGCTGCCGCCGCCTCCGTGTCCGGAAGTGGCGGTGGACAGCCGCCAGCCGCGCCTGGACGCCCTGGCGAGCGCCGTGCATGCGGTCTACGATATCCGGCGGGACGACGAGGCCCTGCGCCAGCTTATTCCCGCCGCCGAATCCGAGCGTCCAGGGTTGTTCGATCGGCTTCGCAAGGAGTATCCGCAACGGCGCGAGTTCCAAAACACCCGTGTTCACGTGGCGCCGCCCGATGACGCGTTGAGCAGCGTGTTGCGCGGGCTGGGTTTCAAGGACAAGGAAGCATAGCGCCGGCGTTTCGCGGGCGCACAATCTCCCCTGCGAGGGGGGAAACGAAGACAGAAAGGCGCGCCATGCTGACAAGCCGCATCAATCGCGATGGATACTTGACGGAAGAGGACCTCGATGAGGTTGTTGGGGAAACCTTCGCCAAGAAAGATGTCGAGGGTAAGCGGGTGCTGTGCATCATTCCCGACAGCACCCGAAGCATGCCGATGCCCGAGATGTTCCGGTCGCTGCACAAGGCCTTGAGCGGCCGGGCCGCCCAGTTCGACATTCTCGTGGCGCTCGGCACGCACCAACCCATGCCGGACGAGGCCTTGAACAAGCTGCTGGGCATCACGGATGCAGACCGCAAAGGCCGGTACCGTGATGTCGGCATCTATAACCACGAATGGAAGAACCGGGACGCGTTGTGCGTAGCCGGTGTGCTCTCCGCGGAGGAAGTAAGCGAGATTTCCGGCGGATTGATGAAAGAAGCCGCGGAAGTCACCGTGAACCGCATGGTGTATGACTACGACGTGGTCTGCATTGTCGGCCCCGTGTTTCCGCACGAGGTCGCGGGATTCTCCGGGGGAAATAAGTACTTCTTCCCGGGCGTGGCGGGCGCCGAAATTATCGATCTCTTCCACTGGCTTGGCGCGCTTATCACGAACCCTATGATAATCGGAACAAAGTACACGCCGGTCCGGGAGGTCATCGATCGAAGCGCTGCATTTATCGGGGTGGACAAGCTTTGTCTGGCCCTTGTGGTGGCGGACAAGAAAGCTAAGGGGATCTTCGCGGGGTCGCCGGAGGAAGCGTGGGACGCCGCCGCCGATTTGTCGGCGGAAAACCATATCGTGTACAAGGACCGGCCCTACAAGAGCGTGCTCGCTGTTGCTCCGGCGATGTACGATGATCTCTGGGTTGGGGGCAAGTGCATGTACAAGCTGGAGTCCGTGGTGGCGGACGGCGGCGAACTCATCATCTACGCGCCCCACGTGACCGAGGTCAGTTACACCCACGGCGAGGCCATCCGCCGGATTGGCTACCACACACGGGACTATTTCCTGGCCCAAATGGACCAATTCCAAGATGTGCCCGGGGGCGTGATGGCGCACAGCACCCACGTCCGGGGAATCGGGACCTACGAGAATGGGGTGGAGAAGCCCCGCGTTCAAGTCACGTTGGCCACGGGCATTCCGAGGGAGGAGTGCGAGGCGATCAACCTGGGTTATCGCGATCCCGATTCCATCAATCCCGATGAGTGGGCCAACCGCGAGGACGAGGGCCTGTTGCTCGTGCCCAACGCGGGCGAGATACTCTACCGGCTCAAGAGCGGCAACCCCGCCCCAAGGGAGACTGCTTAACCAGAATAAGTGAAACCACGGATGGACGCCGGCTGTGTTTGGACATGATTCACAAGAATAACCACTAAGGAACAAGGCGCGTGGCTTGGCGCTGACTAGTACTCGTTCCACTCTAAAGTTGTGGGTAGTGCGGCCCGGCCCTCGCCATCCCCGCGAACGCGGGGTCCACGGGGCGCGTGCTGCTTTCGGGATTTGGATCCCCGCTTTCGCGGGGATGGCGGTGGGAGAGGACTAGCTTAGTTGCTGTCTTGCGCCGTGTTCAGGTTAGGCGTCTGGAATAGCGCTTCGGGATAGCTCCCTTGTTGAACCGTCGTTGTGAGTCCATGAGTGTGTAACTAACGAAGGATATTTGCTATGGGGAAGAATGTCATCGTAGCCCAGGCCGGCGGGCCGACGCCGGTCATTAACAGTTCCTTGCGCGGCGTCATCGAGACGTGCCGTGAGTTTCCGGAGACTTTCGGGACCATCTATGGCGCCTGGCACGGCATTGAAGGCGTGCTGAGCGAGGAGCTTCTGAATCTATCGGATCAGGATCCCGGGGAAATCGCCCTGCTTCGCTATACCCCGGCTTCCGGGTCGGTGGGGACGTGCCGGTACAAGTTGAAGGAACACCAAGACGAAGACTTTCAGCGCATCATCGAGGTCTTCAAGGCGCACGATATCGGCTACTTCATTTACACCGGCGGCAACGACTCCATGGATACCGCCAACAAGGTGAGCACCCTCGCCGCCGAGCAGGGGCTTGACCTCGTCGCGGTGGGCGTGCCCAAGACCATTGACAACGACGTGGGCGACACCGAGTTCAAACTTATCGACCACACGCCCGGCTATGGCAGCGTGGCCCGGTATTGGATGGGCGCGGTACAGAACGCCAACGAAGAGAATATGGGCTCCTCCCCCTCCGATCCGGTGCTCGTGCTTCAGGCCATGGGCCGCAAGATTGGCTATATCCCGGCGGCGGCGCGGTTGGCCGATCCCTGTCGCGAGATGCCCTTGCAAATCTATATGGCGGAAGCCGGCGTCACCTCCGAGCAAATGCTGGACCACGTCAATGACCAGCTCAAGCGCGACGGCCGCTGCATCGTCGTGGTCAGCGAAGGCTTCACCGTGGGCGACATCGGCGCGACGCGGGACGGCTTCGGCCATGTGCAATACAGCGCATCGAAGACCACCGTCGCTCAGCAAGTAGTGACCATGCTCAACGACCAAGGCATTGCCGCGCGTGGCGCCGCGCGGGGGCAAGTGGCCGGCACGGATCAGCGCGACACCTGCGCCTACGCCAGCATCGTGGACCTAGACGAGGCGTACAAGGTTGGCCAGAAAGCCGCTTTGCTTGCCCTCGACGGCGAAACGGGATATATGGCGACCATCCTTCGGACGCCTGGGCGCATCTACAACGTTACGTATGACCGGGTTCCGCTCGGCCAAGTCGCCAACAGCGAGCGGACGTTCCCCGAGAAATGGCTTACGCCAAACCGCATCGACGTAACCGACGAATTCATCCGTTACGCGCAGCCTCTCGTGGGCGAGGATTGGCCCAGCGTTCCGCTGGTGAGCGGCCGCCAGCGCTTCACGCGCTTCAAGCCGTTGTTCGCGGAGAAGAAACTTCCTGCGTATGAGCTGCAAGCGCTTAGGAAATGAAATGTGCCGTCTGCGGATTTCTTGAGCCCATCCGGGCTTCGGGCATTGAACTCTATCCGGAGGATAAGACCGGCGCGCTTGCTAGGCCGGGCGGTCCGCGGTGACGCGGCGGGATGCATAATCACAGAATCAATCAAAATCAGCACAAAGGGAGATAGACCATGAGCAAAGAGATGGACATCGGACTGGTCGGGCTTGCCGTGATGGGCGAGAACCTGGTCCTGAACATGGAGAGCAAGGGGTTCGGCGTGGCGGTCTTCAACCGCACCGTGTCGAAAGTGGACGACTTCGTTAACGGCCGGGCGAAGGGCAAGAACATCGTCGGATGTCACAGCGTTGAGGAACTCTGCAATAACCTTAAACGCCCCCGCAAGATCATGATCATGGTGAAGGCGGGCAAGCCGGTCGATGCGTTTATCGAGCAGATCCTGCCCTACCTCGAGGCCGGGGATATTCTCATTGATGGCGGCAACAGCCATTTCCCCGACACCATCCGGCGGACCGAATACCTCGAAGAAAAAGGCCTACGCTTTATCGGCACGGGTGTGTCCGGTGGCGAGGAAGGCGCGCTCAAGGGGCCATCCATCATGCCAGGCGGCTCGCCGGAGGCCTGGGAACACGTCAAGCCCATCTTCCAGGGCATTGCCGCCCGCACCAGCGATGGCGAGCCCTGCTGCGACTGGGTCGGCGAAGGCGGCGCGGGTCACTTTGTGAAGATGGTCCACAACGGCATCGAATACGGCGACATGCAGCTCATCTGCGAGGTTTATCAGCTCATGAAGTATGGCCTCGACATGAGCAACGAAGAGATGCGCCAGGTTTTCGATGAATGGAATCAAGGCGAACTCGACTCCTATCTCATTGAAATCACACGGGACATCCTCGGCTACAAGGACGAAGACGGCAATTATGTTGTTGACCTCATCCTCGATACCGCCGGCCAGAAAGGCACGGGTAAATGGACCGGGATCGAGGCGTTGAATCTGGGACAACCTCTGACGCTCATCGGCGAGGCCGTTTTCGCCCGGTGTCTGTCCGCCCTGAAGGAAGAGCGTGTGGCGGCGTCGAAGGTGCTCGAGGGCCGGGTGACGGCGTTCGATGGCGACAAGAAGGCCTTCATCGACGACATGCGCCAAGCGTTGTACGCCTCGAAGATCGTGAGCTACGCCCAAGGTTATCAGCTCATGCGCGAAGCCGCCAAGGAGTACGGCTGGCATCTGAATTACGGCGGCATCGCCCTCATGTGGCGGGGCGGCTGCATCATCCGGTCGGTATTCCTGGGCAAGATACGTGACGCCTTTGAGAAGAACCCCGATTTGACCAATCTTCTGCTGGATCCCTTTTTCAAGGACGCCGTGGTGAATGGGCAAACTGCTTGGCGCCGGGTGGTGGCCCAGGCCGCCAACATGGGCGTACCGGTTCCCGCCATGTCGAGCGCCCTGGGGTACTTCGATGGCTACCGCACCGAACGCTTGCCCGCCAATCTGCTGCAGGCCCAGCGGGATTACTTCGGGGCCCACACCTACGAGCGCGTCGACAAGCCTCGCGGTGAGTTCTTCCACACCAACTGGACCGGCCGCGGCGGCTCCACGTCGGCTTCGACCTACGACGTGTAACCGAATGGCTGCTGGAAGGGCTTGAGATGGCGAAAACACACCCCGGATGGACACGGCCGGAACCTCGATCCGCGGCAAGCCCGCGGGTCAACGGGTATCTCCCGGGTTCATCCGGGGGGTTCGTGGCTTGGGACGGTGTTTTTCCCCGAGGAGACTATCATGACAGAACACTGGTCCAACTATCTCCGCGCCGGTATTGTGCATTTCATGGCCTACCCTGAATGCATGGATGGAGAAGGCCCGGTAGCTGAGACGGTGGAGCGTATTGTCCAAGACGAGTTCTTTGAAGTGATTGAGATCACCCAGGTCAAGGATGACAATACGCGGACAACCTTGCGGGATTTGTTTGAACAAAGCGGCATCACCGCTTGTTTCGGCGCACAGCCTTATTTGCTGAAAGGCGGATACGACCTCAACCACGCCGAACTCGAGACGCGGGGCAAGGCCGTGGCTGATGTGAAGCGGGGGATTGATCAGGCCGCCGCCATGGGGTGCGCCTCTGCGTCGGTGGTTAGCGGACCTGTTGCAAACGATAAGTCCGAAGCGCGTGAACGTCTCGCCGAGGCCCTAACGGAATTGGCGGCGTACGCTCAGGTCAAAGGCCTCACCCTGTCCCTTGAGACATTCGATCAGGCCGCCTTCGGCAAGAATCGCCTCGTCGGCCCAACCGAGGACGCCGTGGCCGTCTCCGAAATGGTGCGGCAGGAGCAACCGTCCTTCGGGCTGCTCCTCGACCTTAGCCACCTGCCGCTTCTAGGAGAAACGCCTGAACATGCGGCGTCAACTGCTGCAGAGCACCTTGTGCATGCGCATATCGGCAATTGCGCCATGGACGACCCCGAACACCCCGCCTTCGGAGACACACACCCCCGCTTTGGCATGGAAGGCACGCGTGTCGGGGTAAATGAACTCGCTGCGTTTCTGCGTCAGCTCCTTGAGGTGAACTATCTGTCGAAGGCAAGGCGGGGGATTGTGAGCTTCGAAGTGAAACCAATGGCCGGCGAATCCAGCGAAGCCGTCATCGCGGGATGCAAGCGCGCCCTGAACGAAGCCTGGCGGCTGGTGTGAACGCGGGACGCACGCCTCCGCGCGCCGGTGACCCGTCTATACAGCAAAGCGGAGAGCAGGATAACCGTGTGCTGCTTATGTCTGCTATAATTGATGAGAAGTAAAGGTAAATCAAAGAGCTTCCATTCATGGTCCTAGAGCACGGCGAGGCGGTAAAGAGTGAGCACCCCAAGGACGATAAGGTGTGGATAACCCCGCTCTAAGAGATTTCCCGCAACAATGGCCGAATAAGGGGTGGATTAAATGTTTAACATGCAAAAAATTGTTGCCTATGCAGTAAAACATGGCGCGTCGGATATTCATTTTACCGTTGGAAGCCCACCCGCCATCCGGATCGATGGCAAGATCCACTTCGTGGGAGAAGACGTGCTCGGCCAGAAGGACACCGAGCGGTTTCTTGACGAACTCATGACCGAAAGGCAGCGGAAACGGTTCGATGAGACGGGGGACTATGACCTTGCCTATAGCATCGCGGGCTTGGGACGGTTTCGTGTCAATATCTTGCAGCAAAGGGGGAGTGTGGGGATCGTGATGCGGTACGTGAAGGCGAAGATTCCCGGTTTTGAAGAGTTGAACCTTCCCGTGCGCGCCATGGAGAAGATCGCCACGATGCCGCGCGGCCTGGTGTTGATCACGGGCACGACGGGCAGCGGTAAGTCCACCACGTTGGCTGCCTTGGTGGACAAGATCAACGCGGAAAACCGCTGTCACATCGTAACGCTTGAAGACCCGATTGAGTACCTGCATGTTAACAAGAAGAGCATCGTTACTCAGCGGGAAGTGTCAATTGACACCCAAAACTTTATCACCGCCTTGCGCGCCGTCATGCGCGAGGATCCCGATGTCATTCTGGTGGGGGAGATGCGCGACGCCGAGACCTTCCAAGCCGCCATCAGCGCGGCTGAAACGGGCCACTTGGTGTTCAGTACGCTTCATACCACCAACGCCATGCTCACCATCGATCGCATCATGGACCTCTTCCCCGCCAATCAGCAGGACCAGGTCCGCTCGCAGCTCGCCTTGCAGCTCAAGGCTTGCGTGGCGCAACGTCTTATTCCAACCATGGATGGGGAAGGCCGCGTCCCCGCCGCCGAGGTGATGTTCACGACGCCGGGCATCGCCAACCTCATCCGCGAGAATAACATCAAACAGATTATCACGGCTATTGCGGGCGGTCAGGAAGAAGACATGCAGACCTTCAACCAAAGTCTGGTCAAGCTTGTGAAGGCGCGCTTGATCTCTCAGAGCGAGGCCGAGTGGTGGTCCGACAATCCCGATGAACTCAAGATGAACCTCCAGGGTATTTTCCTCAGCAGCACAAGCCGCGGCGGCATCCTGAAAAAATGAGCAACGTGGTTTGGCCGCCCTCCAATGTGTAAGGCCTTGCGAATAATGTTGCTCTACTTGTTCGCGCCTAACCGCTACACCATGGCGCGGCAGGACTATCGTGTCCCGTGTTTTCCACTCCCGCGATCGCTTTGTTTTTACGCGATGTGTTTAAAGCGTTGCTTCCAATGTCTCTTTCAATTTGAGGAGCAGTGTGGGATGTATCGCCGTGAGAATTGCTCCTATCCCATCTTCTTACACAAGGGGTTTCCCCGGAATGATTGCGTAGAGAGGTAGTCTGCGCTTACACTAAGCCGCTATGAACACATCCCTTGGGCATGCGCTAACCCAATTTCACCATGCTTTTCAGCGCTTTCAAGAGGCGAGCGTCCGTGATCCGCGTCTTCGGCGGCATGTGCTTAATGGCGCGGAGGAGTGGGTGGACCTCCTTTCGTACAAGTTGGCGCCGCATCTCGCGGGCGAGGGCTGTATCGTGGCGGCGGTGGCGGGGGGGACGAATTCGGGCAAGTCCACCGTGTTCAACCTTCTCCTTGGGCGCGCGGCAAGTCCCGTGTTGGCGACGGCGGCGGCGACACGTTTCCCGATCCTTGCGGGCAACCGGCGGCGGGTGGCGGAGTGTCTCGAGGGCAAGCTTGTGCCGGAGTTCACCACGAAACGGGTGGAGCGGCCGGAGGATGTCACCGATCCCAACGGCGAGGCGGGGGTGTTGTTCGTCGTCCAGGAAGACAGTCTGCCGGACAAGCTGGTGCTGCTCGACACGCCGGACGTGGATTCCATCGACACCATCAACTGGCAAACGGCCGAGCATATCCGGGCGGCGGGCGATGTGCTCATCGCGGTGCTCACGGGGGAGAAGTACAAGGACGAGCGCGTGGTCCGCTTTTTCCGCGAGGCGCGGATGGCGGGCCGGGTAGTCGCGCCGTTGATGAACAAGGCGGATCCACGCGACGATTTCGCCGTGGCCCGGCGGCAATTGACCGAATTCGTCAGCGAGGCGGAGATCGAGAGCGGGGGGTTCCTGTTGGCCCACGATTTCCGCGTGGCCGAATCGTTGGACGGAGCCATTGTCAGCGCCGGCGAGGGGCGCGATTTGCGGGCGTACCTCGAGGATCTCGAGGCCGGTCCCATCAAACAGCGGGTGTACCAAGAGACGGTTCGGCATTTCGCGCGGCAAGCCGGTGAGTTTTTGGATCGCGCCGAGGACCAGGCCGCCACGCTCCAACACGCGCTGGATACGCTCCGCCTGCGGGCACGGGAACACGCCAAGGCCTTTGACCCGATTCCCGGCACGGCCGTCGGCGGACTCTTCCACGAATTTGTACAGAGTAAGCGGGGTCTCATCCGGCGGGGCATTGGCGCGGCGAGTCACACGGTGTACCGCGGCGCGGCCGGGCTGGGGCGGCGCGTGTCGCGTTCGTTTCGGGGTGAAAGCGGGGAACAGCAACCTGTTGACGCGCGAGAACAAGAAGCCCTCATCCGGCGGCGCCATGCCGAGGCGATCACGCGCATCACCCGGGCCCTGGTGGCGGAGTATCACTCCATGACGCAGGACTTCAGCGAGCCGGCGAAACATCTCATCGAATCGGGGCTGAGCGGGCTTGACGAGAAACAAGCGTTGGACGCCGTGCTCGGGGACGTGCTCCTGACGGACAATGTCTCGGCCTGCTTTCGCGCCCACGCCCATGCCATGCTGGAACGCTGGTGGAACGAAAGCGCGAACCGGCGGCGGGCCTTGGAGGCCATGGACTCGATTCTGGCCGTGGCGCACGCGGCGGCGGCCGTGCCCCTATCCATCTATACGGCGGGCATCGGCGTGGCGGAGACCTTTGTGGTGACGTGGCCGATGGTGGAACAGTTCACGGCCCGGGTGATTGAACATCAGTTCGCCGACCGCTGGTTTGATTTTCTTTCGCCGTGGAAGATCGAGCAACAGGAACGCCTTGCCCGGGCGCTGGAGAAGCATGTCGGCGGCATGGCCCTGGGCAAAATTCAGGCGGCCCTGGAAACGCTGAGTGGGGAAGAGGTCCGCGAAATGCGGGAGGCCCAGGTGCAATGTCTGAAAGCCTGAACCGGCTCTTGGCCCGGCTTGATCCCGTGGCGGCCTACGAAGGTCCTTGGCGGCCTCTCCGGGAGGAGGCGCCGCGTTTGCGCGATCGTATCGCGGAGATGCGCCGCCGCCGCGATCAACTTGAGGATGTGTTGCTCATCGCGCTCATCGGCGGGTCCGGAGTGGGGAAATCCACCTTGCTCAACGCCATCGCTGGCGACAACCTCGCGGAAACCTCGGCCTACCGCCCGTGTACTGAGGTCCCCACCATTTACCACCCCCACGACGTGCCCTTGGATTGGCAGAACTGCCGCCATGTCAGCGGATCGGCCCTCGAACGGCTTGTGATTGTTGACACCCCCGACACGGACACCGTCGTGCGTCAACATCGCCAAACCGTGTGGAACGCGCTGAAGCGGTGCGACCTCGTGATGTTGTGCGGAAGTCCAGAAAAATATCTCGACGATGCGACGTGGTCCTTGATCCGGCCCTTGCAAGCCGAACGCACGATTGCTTGCGTCGAGACCAAGGCCGAGGAAGCGGCGGGCTCCCTGCGCGAGCATTGGGTTTCCCGCATGGAGGAGCAGGGATTCCGCGTGGACGCCTACTTTCGCGTCAACGCGCGGGAAGCGTTCGACCGCAAGCTGGCGGGGACGTTGCCAGCGCCGGGCGAGTTCGATTTTCCCCAGCTTGAACGCTACCTAGAGGACGAGCTGGACCGCGAGAATATTAACCGCATCAAGCGCTCGAACATCGCGGGGTTGCTTAGCAAAACGGTGGGACAGCTTCGGGAGCGTCTTTCGCCCCGCAGAAGCGAACTCGATGAATTGGAGCGCCAGCTTCAGCAAGCCGAGACCAGCCTGATGACGGAAGCCCGCAACCTGGTCATGGACCGTGTCTTTAGCGAGCCTCACCTTTGGATTCGCGCCCAAGGCCAAGAGACCGCTTTTCGCGCGAAGGGCCTCGTCGGCGGGCTTTACCGTTTTTTTCAATGCCTACGCGCCTTGCCTGAGCGGGCCGCGGGATGGATGCCATGGTCACCCGGACGGAGTCCGGTGCGGCGAGTCGCGTTGATATTGGGCAACCGGCCGGGGTTGGCCGACGACCTCGGGCTTGTGGTGGACACGTTGCGGCAATCGCACAACAACGAAAGCGTCGCTCTAAGGCTGGAATTCGCCCGTCGCGGATTTGATCTAGCCGGCGAGGACGGGGGCTTTGAAGTGTTCGGAGAAGATTTCGATAACCGCCTGTCCCACATCCTACGCGGTTCGGCCCGTGTGCGCCTCATCAAGAATGCCCGCCTCCTTACAAGCTGGCCCGTGGTTTTCATGCTGGACGGGCCGCTCTACGCCGTGGCCGGTGTTGGCGTGTACCACTTAGTGCGGGGATTCTTGACGGGACAACTGCTCACCGGTCCTCAATTTCTGAGCGGGGCTTCCGTGTTCGCTGTTGCCGCCGCAGCCGAGCTGATGCTCCTGGCCTGGGGCGTCCGGGCGGGCGCATGGCTGGCCCGTCGCAGCGCCATCCGGGGCGTCCGGGCGCAGTTGTTGCCAGCGGGGACTGCCTTCGCTGGTCAACGCGAAGCTTTGGAGGAGGCCCGCGGGCTGCTCGACGAGATTGAGAACATCGACGCGGCGCTGCGAAAAGGGTTCGGCGCGGCGCGTCAAATTCCGGACACCGATGGCGCGGGGGCGCTTTCCGAGGAAACTCCCGCCTTCCGGCAGAGATGATATAATTGGGTCAAGTGTTTGGAAATGAGGTCCCCAAGGAGGATGAACCCTTGTGACTAAGATACTCCGCCGCCGCATTTCCTTGGCGCTCCCTTGTATCCCGGCGCCGGCCCGCCATGCGATTGGGGCAGGGCTGTGTGTGTTGGTGGCCCTCGTATTGGCGGGTTGCGCCCATGAGCCGCCCCGCCGGGGCTCCGCCTTTACGCCGGAGTGGACTCGCGAGATTGGCGTCACGCCTCAAGAGAACGGAGCGGAGGATAATGACGGCGAAAACGGTGAAAGCAACGTGATCATTGGGGACGAGGACGGTGCGCGCGTGGAAATCGAGGATGGAGGCCCCAAATTCCGAATGGGTCAAGATGGCGGATGGGAGGCGGGAGTCCAAAGCGGCACAGGACGCGTGGGTTACCGTTGGGAATGGTGACCCTGGACCGGCGTACGGCGCATTTTGGCCTCCCTCTCGCACCGGTCAGCAGAGGGATTTTGCCGCAATCCCTTCAATCCTCTTCAAACGCCAGCCGCCGCCATGCAGATGACCTCG
>JBKHFO010000038.1:0-20468 GCA_046540175.1 Candidatus Hydrogenedentota bacterium | reverse complement strand
GTGCCTCTTCCGGGTTAAGTTTGTGGACAGCGCGGCTTTGCGCCATGGGATTGGGGCCGCTTGGAGTTGGAGCGCGCGCAGCGCGCGGATACCCCAGGATCGCTGCTATCGCACACGGGCTCAACCCCCGGCTACCGGCTGTCATCCCTACGGGATGGATTTATTTATGACATTATGTCAGGCTAAGCCAGACGCAATTGAGGCGTCCACAATTCAAGGGCTGAAGATGTATTAGAAGCGCCGCGAAACAGCCCCGATATCAAACCAGTTGTGTTTTTCCGTCCTAACAAGAGGAATAGAAGAAGTACATGCGAGTAGCGGTGATAGGAGCCGGACCAGCTGGCGCCACAGCGGCGTATGTGTTAACCAAGAACGGAGTGGCTGTGGACCTGTACGAGGCTTCGCCGCGCGTCGGCGGGCTTGCGCGGTCGTTCCCCTTATGGAATCAGACGGTGGACTTGGGGCCCCACCGCTTTTTCAGCAAGGACAAACGCGTCAACCAGCTTTGGCTCGAGGTGGTCGGGGAGGATTACGTCATGGTTGACCGCCTCACACGAATCTTGTACAAGGGGCGTTTTTTCCACTACCCCCTCCGTCCGGCTAACGCGCTTCGTAATCTGGGCCCGATCGAGGCCACACGGTGCCTGGCCAGTTACGCGCGGCAAAGCTGGCGCCCCACACCGCTGGACGGTACGTTCGAAGCCTGGGTAACGCACCGCTTTGGGCGCCGGCTCTATGAAATCTTCTTCAAGACATATAGCGAGAAACTGTGGGGCATCCCTTGCACGGAGCTGGACGCCGCCTTTGCCGCCCAGCGCATCAAGAAGATCAACTTGGCCAAAGCCATTAAGAAAGCATTTTTCAAAGACTTCAACCAAAATCACAAAACCTTCGTGGAACGGTTCGCCTATCCCCGGTGGGGTACAGGGATGGTTTACCAGCGCATGGTGGATGCCGTATGCCAGAACGGCGGCCGGGTCTTCCTGGAAACCCCCGTGAAAAGTTTCCGCATGACGGATAAGCAGGTCACAGCTCTGCGGCTTTCGGACGGGAGCGAGCACGCTTACAGCCAGATTGTATCGTCCATGCCGCTGTCGCTGCTGGTCCGCGGCTTGGAGGGGACGCCGGATTCCGTACTGGATGCCGCCGCGTCGTTACGGTTTCGCAACACGATTATTGTGTATCTGCGCGTCGAGTCCAATAATCTGTTTCCAGACAACTGGCTGTATGTCCATTCGCCTGAACTGCAAACGGGCCGCGTGACCAATTTCCGGAACTGGTCGCCTGACCTTTACGGAGAAGAAGAGGACACCATCCTCGCCATGGAATTCTGGGCCAACGACGATGACCCCTTGTGGCATGCGGACGATGAATCGCTCATCAATTTAGCCCGGCGGGAGATCCAGGAGACCGGTTTGACCCAAGGCGCCGCCATCACCGCCGGCCACGTCCAGCGTATCAAGCGCTGTTATCCCGTGTATCAATGCGGCTACGAAGAAACCGTTGACGTAATCCGGGAGTACCTTGACTCCATCGCGAACCTCCAGGCGATTGGCCGCTACGGCGCCTTCAAATACAATAACCAAGATCACAGCATTTTGATGGGGCTTCTGGCGGCTGAGAATGTCATGAAAGGCGCTGGCCACGATCTGTGGGCCATCAACACAGACTATGAGGTCTATCAAGAGGAGGCCCTGATCACCGAGGCAGGCTTGCAGAATGTCTAGCATGACATGGGGGGGAGGAGAACAGTCCGCCACGGCGTTGGCTCTACACCATTGGCGTGAGGTTCTTGGCCTGCTCGGCATCGTATTGATGGCTATCCTGTTGCGGCTGCACGGTATCGAAGCGGAAGCGCCATGGGCGGATGAAATCAATATCCTGGTTCCCCTTCAAGAAGAGCCCACGTTTCGCGCCTATATGGAACGCCTGCGCGAGTGGGAAGCGACAACGGCTTTCCTTTATCCGGCGGCGGCCTGGGTGTGGGGGCGGTGGGTAGCCAGTCCGGGCGTGCTATCCATGCGCATGCTGTCCCTAGTATTCGGTTTGGCGAGCATCGTGGTGACGTATCTAATCGCCCGCCGGACGAGCGGAATTGTCGCGGCGATGACATCCGCCGCTTTCCTAGCCGTAACGCAGCCTCACATCTACTATTCTATTGAGATACGTCCCTACGCCCTCCTTATGTTCACCGTCGCCGTATCGAGTTACGCCTTTCTGGCCTTGCTTAATGCCGCTCGCCAGTCCGTACCGTGGTGGATTGTTCATCTAGCCGCCAATTTCGCCGTGGTATGGACCCACCTGCTCGGCTGGGTTCTACTGGTAGCCCAAGGTCTGACCCTTTTGCTCTTCCGGGGTAGGCAAGTCCGTCTTTGGCTCGGGTGGGGGGTGCTGCAATTGCCCGCCGTTATTCTTTTGGGGGTGCTGTGGATCCGAACAATAAACTGGGAGGTGCTGGAGCGGGTGATTCCGGCTCTGGAAGCGCCTACCCTTGCCCAGGTGGGGTGGGGCTTTCGCATGTTTGCGGGGTTGTTCCACGTCCATGCGTTACCGGACAGCCTAGCGGCGGTGTGGGCGCCGGTGTTATTCGGTGGGGCCGCGGCCACCTGTTATCTTGCGTGGCGGCGCCATGGCCGGGGCGCTCCTGCCCGTGCGGCTGGCGAGGCGCCGGCTCCCCGCGGTTTGGGCTACGCGCTGATCTGGCTTGTGGCGCCCATGGCTACGCTATGGGTAATCTCCTTTGTCTGGACGTGGATGCTCGCTTCCCACTATATGATCTATTGCGCCCTTGCCGGGGCGGTTCTAGTGGGATGCGGTCTGGCGGCGCTGCCTAAGCCAGGTATCCGCGCCGGTGTTGTCTGTCTAGTGCTCGGTCTTGGCGCGTACGCCCACCTCGCCTACCCGGGGCCGATGCGAACGAACTACTTTGCTGTCTTCGAGCGCATCGCCTCGGAGCCCGTCCTAAGCGTTCCGGTGTATGTCGCGCCTCTTGTCTATCATCGTTGCAGCGAATACAATTGGTGGCTCCTGGAGTGGCCAGGATTTAAGCCCGAATTCATCCCCGTTGAAACGAAGGAGGATGTGGTTCCCGCCATTGCCGAACACGGGTTTCGCGAGGGGTTGGCTTGGATCCTGCTTCATCATGTCGAGATGAAGGCGGCCGTGGAAGTGTCCGCCCAGCTCAACGAAGCGGGACTCACGCACGAAACGTACACCCCACCGGGAGGCGCGCCGCGCGTCACCGTCTACCGGATCGAGGAGCCCACGGACTGACGCTTTAGGGCAGGCTCATGGCGGAATAAGTCGCATACTTGCCGCCCTTTGCAATTAGGGAGTCCCCGAATTTGATTAACGGCAGGGGGTCGCGCTATACTAAAGGCGCTTTCCCTTCGTGCCGGGGTGGCGAAATTGGCAGACGCGCCGGACTCAAAATCCGGTTCCCCTCGCGGGAGTAAGGGTTCGAGTCCCTTCCCCGGCACCATTCTTCTCCTTCCCCGCGCTTAGGTAAAAAAGCCGGCCCGTCCATATTTGGAAAAGCCGGCCGGTATCAAAGAGTGGAACCCCAACCGCGTGTGCCGCGGCGCTATTTCTTCTTCGGAGGCGTGATAGCGTCCTTGGCGGTCTTCGAAATACGAAACTTGAGGACGTCCTTGGCGGGAATGGTAATTTGTTCTCCGGTTGCGGGATTGCGCCCCTTACGCTCTTCCTGCCGATGCACCACGAGCTTGCCCAGACCAGGCAAATTGAAACCCACCTTGGCTTCCTGATACGCGAGGTTCACCAATTCGTCCAGGACCTCCGAGACTTGCTTCTTGGACAACCCCGTCTGCTCGGAGAGATGGGCTAGGATTTGCGCCTTGGTCATGGGCTTCTTGTCGGCAGTGCTTTGTTTTGGTGGCATGGTGTGCTCCTTCCTGGTTTTTGCTCAACAGCCATTGCGAATGACAGTGGATGCGCCTTGGCGGAAGACGCATTCCGTTGATGCTTCCCCCCGGGGCGAGGATCCCTCCCTGAACGCCACCGGAATGAACTTCTTGATCTCTTTGATACATGTTAGCAAGCCGTTTGTCAAGCTTCTGTTAAGAGCGAGCCTCCTCAACCCCCTGATTTTGTTGGCCGAAAGCTGCGATGCCCGGTAGCGGGATGATATCATAATCGCGGTTCCGCCAGACACCTTTCCTCAACCAATACGCGAGACATTTTTTATGATACTAGCGGCGCTGGGTGACATTCACGGCAATCTTCCCGCCATGGAAGCCGTGCTTGAGGCCATTGACGAAGCGGGCATTCACACGATTGTTAACACCGGCGATTGCGTGGTGGGATTTCCTTGGCCCAATGAGGTGGTGGACATCCTTCGGCGCCGGGAGATACTGACGGCCCAGGGAGAGCGGGACCGCTTCGCCGTCCGCTTCTTGCGCAAGCAACGGACCCTGCGCAAGAAGTGGGGAGATTCGGAATTCCGCTCCGTCCAATGGACGCACGAGGCCGCGCGTCCGGACACGCTGGAATACCTCCGTAGCCTTCGCCGCCGCGGCTATCTTCACCTGGAAGGCCTCGGCATTACCGTGTGTCATGGGACCCTGACCAGCCAGTCCGAGGGACTGCACCCCGATGACGCCGAATCCCGTTTTCAACGCCAGTGGGAAGAGGCGCGCAGTCCCTTGGTCATCTTGGGCCGGACCCACATTCCCTTCCACCGCTGGGTGGAGGGCGCCCTGTTCGTCAATCCCGGCAGCGTGGGCATGAACGACGAAGAGGGGCTGGCCCGCTACGCGCTAATTAACACCGAAACCACACCTTGGAGCGTGGAGTTTCTCGAGGCGCGTTACGACGCGCAACTGGTGACTGAACAGCGCGCGGCGGCGGGACTTGAGCCTCTGTAAGGTTCGCGCCTATTGGGGCCGCTCGCGGCCGGCCTCGGCGCAGATGGCGTCGAAAAGCGCGCTCACCGGTTCGAGCCCAAAGCCGGCGAAGTTGCGCGGATTGGTCCAGAACTCTTCCAGCCTTCCCCGCCCTTCCCGCTCATACATGAGGACTTTCACCATCATCTGAGCTTTGTCCAATCCGCGCACCAGGCGGGCCTCGGGTGATTCGGCCTTGAGCAACTCAGCATGCAGCGCGGGCAGCCGCTCGCCAAAGTCCCCGAGCAAGTCTTCCGTTACTTCCTGTTCGGCTTGCGACTTGGAGGCGTGGAAATACGCGTCGCTCGAAGGCATGGGGATGTCCATGAAGCGCGATTCGCAGAGGTCGTGGATAAGCGCCATGCTGACGGCTTTGTCCCGATCGAACAACGCGGGATATGCCTCGGCCACCAAGAGGGTCATGAGCGCGACGAAGTGACTATGCGCCGCGACGGACTCCGGCTCCGCGACGCCTCGCAGGACGTATCCCGCCCGGGGCACGCGGTCCAGGGGATGAATCTCTTGAAACAGGCGTAGCAGCCGGGCGGCGAGCGTATCTTCGGTGTTGGACGGATCGTTCGTCATGAAAGCCGGTAAGGTATTGGCTCGTTACGATTCGCGCGAAAGCCGCTCCTCGATACGCCGCAGGGTATCGTGGATGGCGTTTAAGGTCTCCAAGGCGGTCACTTCATTTATAGCGGGTTGAGGCGTGACCGGCGTGGGCGGGGATGCCGCGTCTTGTTGATCCGTGATGCGGTCGCGTTGGTTTAAGGCCGTATCGCGAAAGGCATCCGTGTTTTCAATGCCGATAACGGTGACTAACGCGCCGCCTTGTTGACCGCCGCCGCCCGCCGTCTCCACGGCGAGTCCTTTCAACCCAAGCCGCCGCATGATGGGTCCCTGATACGTCCGCAGATCGGTGATTTTCTCCAGCGGGATGGTTTTCTCTTCGCGCATCCAGATGCCCCGGAACACCTTCAGATCGCGGCTGGTGAGCACCACCCGGAGATTCTGATAATAGCGGCCCCAGTACCAGCTGGCGACGAACGGAACAAAGACCAGGAAAGGTATACCCACCACGCTCCCGGCGCAGACTATGGCGGTGGCCATGACGCGATAGGTCACGGCGTTTGGCGAAAACGCGGCTTCCTGAAGTATCCGTTCGCGTATTTGAGCCGTCATGATGTAGCCTCCTCAAGGGTTCTGAAATAAGGGCGCCCATATCCCAATAAAGCCCATTTCTACTCCAGCGTATTACGATTGTACTATGACAGAAGGCTGCCGTTCTGTCAACCGCTTGGGGATAAGCGGCGGACTTCACAACAGGGTTCTGAATGCGGTCTATGCGGGGCTGACGTCCATAAGGGTTTGAACGTTGCGGACGTGGGCGGCGGCTTCCTCGTAGTCCACCAGTCCGTTGACGTAGAGTTCCTTGATGGAGCGGTCCAGGGTGGTCATGCCTTCCTTGCCGTGGGTTTCGAGGATGCTGTGGACTTGGTGGGTCTTGCCTTCGCGGATGTGATTGGCCACGGCGGTGTTGTTGCGCAAGACTTCGCAGGCCAACACACGGCCTTCCCCCCCGGCTTTGCGCAGAAGGCGTTGGGAAACGACGGCGAGCAAGGTCATGCTGAGCACGAACCGGATTTGCTGCTGTTGTTCGCCGGGAAACACGTCGATGATCCGGTCCACGGTTTGGATGGCGTCGTTCGTGTGGAGGGTCGCCAGGACCAAGTGGCCGGTCTCGGCGGCGCGCAAGGCGGCCTGAATGGTCTCGAGATCGCGCATCTCCCCGATGAGGATGACGTCGGGGTCCTGCCGCAGCACGAATTTCAGCGCCTGCGGGAACCCATGTGTGTCCCCGCCGATCTCGCGCTGATCCACGATGCTTCGCCGGTGGTAGTGCACGAATTCGATGGGGTCTTCAATAGTGATGACGTGGTCTTCGCGCTGCTGGTTGATCACGTCGATGAGCGAGGCCTGCGTGGTGGTCTTGCCATGGCCGGTGGGCCCAGTGACCAGGATGAGGCCTTGGCGGGACGCGGCCAAGTCTTCCATGATGGGCGGGAGTCCCAAAGTGTCAAGCGAAGGAATCTCGTCGGGGATGGGGCGGAAGGCCGCCGTGACCGCTTGGCGCTGGAGATAGACGTTGACGCGGAAACGATGCTTGCGCCCCACCGCGAAGGACAAGTCCAACTCCTTGTGCTCTTCAAAATGGGCGATCTGCTTTTCGGTGAGCAGCGAGTAGATCATCTCGCGGGTTTGCTCTGGCGTGAGGCTTTCACCGCGCGTGCGCATTAACCGGCCGTTGACGCGCAGCATGGGCGGCGCTCCCGCGCTGATCAGTAAGTCCGACGCGTTTTCCCGGACGATTTGCTCGAACAAGTCGTGCATTGAGGGCGTGTTCGCCATCGTATCCCTTTCTCGGTGTTGCTTCGGGGCGCTCGCGAACGATCGCGCGAGCCGTTCCCTCACGGGGCCATCATCGGCCGCCCATGATAAAGGAGGCCGCGCGTTGTTGCAATGCCCGCATTCTACCCCAAGCACTGAATTAGGAACGTTGCCTCGGCGGAACACCATCCCCCTTGATCCCCCTTATAGTAGCCACGTAGGTTATCCACATCCGGCCGGAGGGGGCGCTCATGTGATTATCGAGACTTCCTCGGTCAACTCAATGCCGAACTCGTCCCAGACCCGCTCCTTGCACAGGGCGATGAGCGCGAGGATATCCTCGCTCGACGCGTTGGCCTCGTTCATGATGAAGTTGGCGTGTTTCTCGCTGATGACGGCTCCGCCCCGGCGCGCGCCTTTAAGTCCGCAGGCCTCGATGAGTTGACCGGCGTGCTCGCCGGGCGGGTTCTTGAACACGCTGCCGCAGCAATTGCCCTGGGGCTGGGTGCGCTTCCGGCGAGCGATGTAATGCTCGTAGATCGCCCTCTGATCCTTGGCGGAGCGTTCAAACTGGAATGTTCCGCCGAGGATGAGCCCGCCGGGCGGACAAAACCGCTGGCCCCGGTACCCGTAGAGCGCGGGCTCCATCGGAACCGTCCGGCGGCCATCCGCGTCAATGACCTCGGCCGATTCCAGAAGCGCGCAGGCGGATCCGTTTACCGTCCCCGCGTTCATGTAGATGGCCCCGCCCACCGAGCCGGGGATGCCGGTTAGCGCCCCCGCGCCGTCGTAGTTCTCCGGGACCATGAGTTCGCGGACTACCGTGTCCAGTTCGACGCCCGCCTCGATCCAATAGCGGTCCGCACCCAGGGGAAGGAGTTGCTGCAAGCCCGTCGTGATGAGCACGATGCCTGGAAAACCCTCGTCCGCGATTAATACGTTGGAGCCGCCCCCGAGCACAAGCGTGGGCTCCGCTTGCTCCCGCATCCATGCATACGCCGCGCAGGCTTCGTCAACGGAGCGGGGCAACAGCGCGAGCCGCGCGGGGCCGCCCACGTTATACAACGTGAGCGGGGCGAGCGGATGATTCGTGGCGGTGCATTCACAGGGTGTGGTGGTCATGGAGCCCATTATGCCACAGGGGAGGCCCGGCGTTCTTGCCGTGAGGAACCAATTGGCATTGGGTAGGGCGGGGGCGTTACAATCAGGCGCTTGGCGGCGCCAATGGGGGCGCGCGTCAACAGATAGAAAAGTCAGTGCAACCCGGACGTTTGAAAGCTCCATGGCGAAGTTTGTTCTGCGGCGGGCCCTTGAGTTCATCCCGGTCCTGCTGGTCATCGTAACGATCACCTTCTTTCTGGTGCGCGCCGCGCCGGGCGGTCCCTTCGACGCCGAACGGGCCGTATCGCCCCAGGTGCTGAGCCAGCTTGAGGCGCAGTATAATCTCGACGCGCCGCTGCCCCAGCAGTATTTGAATTATCTCGGCAATCTGCTTCAGGGCGAACTCGGCCCCTCGTTCCGTAAGCCCAGCCACAGCGTGCGGGAGTGGATCGCCATGCGCGTGCCGGTTTCGCTTGAGCTGGGGGCGTACGCCATTCTCGTGGCGCTGACCATTGGATTGGCCACGGGCATCTTCGCCGCGTTGAAGCCCAACAGCGCCCGGGACTATGTGCCCATGTCGGCGGCCATGGTGGGCATCTGCGTGCCCAATTTCGTCCTCGGTCCTTTGCTGGTCCTTGTGGTGGCCATATGGATGGGCCTGTTGCCCGTGTCGGGATGGGAGACGGCCGCCCATCGCATACTGCCGTCGCTCACGTTGGGCGCGGCCTTCGCCGCCTATATCGCCCGCCTCAGCCGGGGCGGCATGCTTGAGGTGCTCGGCCAGGATTTCATCCGAACCGCCCGGGCCAAGGGCCTGAGCGAGGCTACCGTCATCCTCCGTCACGGGCTTCGGGGCGGGCTGCAGCCGGTGGTCTCCTTCATGGGACCCGCGATGGCGGCGCTGCTGGCGGGCTCGTTTGTTGTCGAGCGGATCTTCCAGGTGCCCGGTCTCGGCCGCGAATTCATCGAAGCCGCCTTCAACCGCGACTATACGTTGATTACTGGCATCGTCCTCTTCTACGCCATGCTCATTATCGCCTTAAACCTCGTGGTGGACATTGTCCTCGCCTGGATGGATCCCCGTCTGCGATACGATTAGGAGCACGTGCTTCATCAGTTGGCGGCGGAAGAAAAACGCTGACCAGGACGTGTCTGGAAAGCCGCTTGAATTAAGAGCCGCGCCCACTCCGCTCCCTTCCCTGGCTCGTGGGAACCACCGCCTGTATGCACGCCCTGTTCCGAGCATCCGGGGAGAAAACCCCGTCCCCGCTTGATGGCATATGCGGGCTCTGTTATTGTTGTGGCAACATATGGCAATGCAACTATTGTGAAAAATCCAATGCGATAAGGAGATTAGTCATGTCCGAGTCCTTCTCTTCTGGCTCCATGGACCGCCGCCAGTTTATGGCCAACTTGGGCGCAGTGACAGCCGCTGGGCTCGTCACCTCCGGGGCGGGAGCGCGCGCAGCGGAAAACCAACCGAGTGCGGAGCTGTTCAGCGGGTTTTCCAGCGATTTCGCATCAACGCCGGATCGCGTGTGGATTGGCGAAGCGTATTGGGCGAATCCCCTGGAGGATTGGCGTATTCACAACGGGCGGCTGGAGTGCACGAGCAATGGGCAGGATCGCAACGTCCACGTGCTTACGCATCAGTTGGCCCGCCGGCCGGGCGGTCTCGATATGTCCGTACGAACGGGCTTATTGGAAAGCCGGCCCAATGGTTCCGTGGGCTTTCGCGCCGGAATCTCGGACGAGATTTCCGATTACCGCGGCGCGTGCTTCTGGGGCAGCGGCGTGAACGCTGTCATCGGCGTGGACGGCCAGCTGATCCTCGCCGGCGAGCGCAAGGACCTCGGCGAGGACGTTGACCTGAGCGATGTGACCCTCCGGCTTACGGCGGAGCCCTCCGGCAACCGGTATCGGCTTACACTTACCGCAAGCGCCGCGGACGGCTCAACGCTGGGCGAGGTGTCGGCCGAGGCTGAACCCGATGATCTCGTTGGAAACATGGCCTTGGTGAACAACCATACTTCACAAGGCAACGCCGCCCGCTTCTGGTTTCAAGACTGGACCATTAGCGGCGACAAAGTCCAGGCGAATCCGGAGCAGACGTTTGGCCCTATCCTTTGGTCCATGTACACCTTGAGCGATAACCGCGACGACGACGGCTATGTGATGAAGATGACCGCGCAAATGCCGCCACTCGGGGAAGAAGATTCGCAAGAGGTCATCCTTGAGGTGCTCCGCGATGGTCAGTGGGAGCCCATCGCCACGGAAACCATCGATGCCGAATCCCGCACCGCCACCTTCCGCGTCGCCCGTTGGGACGCCAGCAACGATATCCCGTACCGTTTGGTGTACGAAACACAAACCACAGACGGGCGCCCGTTGCGCCATGAGCGGCTTGGCACGGTGCGGCGCGATCCCGCCGATCTTCCCGTGAGCGTGGCCGGGTATACCTGTCAAATGGACTACGGATTTCCGTACAACCCGGTCGAGCGCAATTCGAAGGCGCTTGATCCCGACGTGCTGTATTTCTCCGGCGATCAAATTTATGAGCGCGTTGGCCATTATGGGATCATCCGCGAGCCCGCGGACCGCGCCATCCTGAACTATCTTCGAAAGTACTACATGTTCGGCTGGGCATTTGGCGATCTGATGCGGGACCGGCCCACTCTCGTATTACCTGACGACCACGATGTGTATCACGGCAATTTGTGGGGCGAAGGCGGCCGGGAAATGCCGATGGAGGATGACGGCATTTACCAGACCAGCACCGGCGACCGGCCAGGCTACATTATGCCCGTGTCGTTCGTCAATGTGGTACACCGCACGCAAACGGCCCACCACCCTGACTTTTTCGACCCAACGCCGGCGAAGCGGGGTATCAGCGTGTTCTACGGAGATATGGTTTATGGCCGGGTGAGTTTCGCCATGGTGAGCGACCGGCAGTTCAAGTCAGGCCCCCAGCGGGTTGACACGGGCGAGGGCCGTATGGATCACCTTATGGATCCAGCAATCGACCCGGAGACGCTGGACGAAGCCGGGCTCGAGCTGCTGGGCGATCGGCAAGAGGAGTTCCTCGAGGAATGGGCATCCGATTGGCGTGGGGCTGACATGAAACTATTGCTCAGCGGCACACCGTTCCACTGTGTAGCGACGCATCACGGCCAGCACGACAACTATCTTGTGGCGGATCTCGACTCGGGGGGATGGCCGCAGAGCGCCAGCCAGCGCGCAGTGGAAATCGCGCGGAAAGCCCTAGCCGTTCACGTGAGCGGCGATCGGCATCTTGCCTCGCTTGTCCAGCACGGCATGGAGGAGCAGCGCGATGCAATCTGGAGTTTCTGCACACCGGCCATTACCACGGGCTACCAGCGGTGGTGGCGCCCCGACGAAGTAGAGATACCTCGAGATGGTGAGAATCGGCCCCCGCACGATCTGCCTCACACCGGGGAATATGTGGATGGGCTCGGCAACAAGGTCTTCGTTTACGCCGTGGCGAACCCAGAAGGGACCAACCACGACAATCGCTACAAACAAGCGCAACTAAGGGCCTCGGGATTCGGACTAGTGCGCCTTGATAAGACAGAGCGCGCCATTGACATTCACTGCTACAAATTCCTCACCGATGTAACCAATGAGCTTGAGGAGCACGAGTACGCGGGCTGGCCCAAGACCATCGCGCAACGCGACAACGACGGACGTCCCATTGCCGGTCACCTAGAGGAACTGCGCAACGAGGAGGTCGAAAAGGCGGTGGTAAAGGTCTACGATGAGGAAACCGAAGAGCTGCTTTACGCTCTCCGGCTTCAGGACAACACAGTCCGGCCCTGGGTCTTTCGTGACAATGGCGTTTACACGGTGGAGCTTGGTGACCCGGACACTGAAAACTGGAAGACGTTTACCGGCCTGACCATGGTGTCGGAAGCTTAATCGCAGGCGCGCTGTAACGGCGTGAGGCAATTGCCTCACGCCTTGCGCAGTTGGGGCCCCCTTTGGGTTTAGGGGGCCTCAAGTTGTTCGGGCGCCAGGACGGGCCGGTCTGGTCCGCCATCGGGGCAGGGCTCCCACCGCACGGGGGACATGGACAGATAATACTCGTTGGACGGCGTGGGTTCTCCTTCGCCGTTGTCCTCCGCGATGGCCCGCCCTTGGTAGAAGAGGTAGCCTTGGCCATCCTCGTCTCGGAAGAAGAAGGGGTGGCCCACTTCGTAGCTATACCACGTTCCCGGTGGCCCGTAGCTCTTAAAGGGCTCGTCTACGTAAAGCCGGGTGAAGTCGATGCCATCTTCGCTAATGGCGGCGCCGATTTGTTGGCGTTCGTGGTTGTAGGCGCCGCCGTAAAACATGTACAGCTTGTCATCGTGCTTGGCGATGGCGGCCGCCTCGATGCAACTCCTCTCCCATGGCAACTCCGGCTCTAGAATGGGGCCTTCCGTGCTGAGTTGCGTCCAGGCGTCCGGTCCGAAATCGCTATCCAGCGGCGCGCGGGACACCCCCTGCATCTGGATTTCGTGATCCGGGTCGCGGGTCGCCCAATAGAGATAAAGTTCATCGTCAAGCACAACGACGCTGGCGTCTATGGCGCGGCCGCTGTTCCACGCTTCGCCCTCGGAGTCGTAGGGATCCGGCCGAAAGACGGGGTTCTCATTTCGCGTGAAGTTGACGCCATCCTCCGACCACGCATGGCAGATGGCGTCGCGGGGGCCGTTGCCATAACTCTGGTAAAACAAATGAATCGTATCGTCCAACACGATGGCGTTGGGCGCCGCGTAGCCGTTGACTTCCGCTCCGTCGTTCCACTCGATCTCGGCTTCCTTCTTCCAATCCACAAGATTGTCGCTCGTGGCGATGCCTATGCCATAACCGTCGGCCCGCTGGGCGTCTTCTCCCGGAGGCGCGATGGAGTGGTAGAGAAAATAGGCATCATCGAAATGAACCACGGTGGGATCCTTGGCGAAATCGTAGCCCAGATCGTCGTCCGTGTACAGCATGGCGGGATCGGCAAAGGCATCCCGCACGTCATCGGCCGCGGCGAATGGCGCCAATGCCAGGACCGGCGACAGCAGCAGGGGTATGAGTGTTCTCATGGTCACGCTCCTTTCTTGTTGATCGAGGCGATTTGTTGCAGAGAATTCAATATACACCACCCCGCAATTCCGAGTCTCGCAATTGCTATAGGGCAAGGTCTTGGTAGCGCTTCGCGCGTTCCGCCAGCAGTGCGTGTTCCGGGGCCTCAAGACGGGGATCGTGCTCCAGAATACCCTGTGCTTCCCGCCTCGCCAACTCCAGCCAACGCTGATCCCCTAGAAGGCTGGCCACGCGCAATTCGCCGAGCCCCGCTTGGCGCAGGCCCTGAAGCTCGCCGGGACCACGCAGCGTAAGATCGGCCTCCGCGATATCAAATCCGCTTTCGGTTTGGCGCAGCACTTCGAGCCGCTTCTTGCCCTCTTCCGTCGATGGCTGTCCTAACAGAAAACAGTAGGCCTGTTCGGCGCCCCGGCCGATGCGCCCGCGTAACTGATGGAGTTGCGTCAAACCGAACCCCGCCGCGTCCTCAATGACCATGGTCGTGGCGGCGGGCACGTCCACGCCTACCTCAATGACCGTGGTCGAGAACAAGACATCCACCTCGCCGTTACGAAACCGCCGGATCACCTCTTCCTTCTCCGCCGGCGCCATGCGCCCGTGAAGGAGGGCCGTGCGGACGGACGCTAGGGGACCGGCCGCGAGTTCCTGGTATCGTTGCGTGACAGAGGTCAGTTCGCTGTTCTCGGACTCCTCGATGAGCGGGCAGACGTAATAGGTCTGAAATCCCGCCTCCGCCTGGCGCACGATGTAGTCCATCAGTCCCGGCTCCTTTTCAGGGGGCAGACGCCGCGTCTTTACCGGACGCCGCCCCGGCGGCATCTCGTCGATGATGGTCAGGTCCATGCTCCCGTAAAGGGTCAGGGTCAAGGTGCGGGGAATGGGGGTCGCCGTCATGTGGAGGAGGTCGGGAGCGGCGCCTTTGTCTTCGAGTGCGCTGCGATGCACGATGCCGAATCGGTGCTGTTCATCGACGATGACCAAACCGAGGTTGTGAAACGCCGTCGTGTCTTGGACGAGCGCATGGGTGCCCACCACAACGGGGATGGCCCCGCTGGCCAGCTCTTGCCGGGTGATGGCGCTGTCGCGCGTGGAGCCCGTGAGGAGCGCCACTTCGATGCCCAGCGGCGTCAACGCTTCGTGCATGTTCAGAAAATGCTGGCCAGCCAACACCTCCGTCGGGGCCATTACCGCGGCCTGATACCCGCCATCGACGGCCGCCGCCACCGCGTGCAGGGCCACCACCGTCTTTCCGCAGCCCACGTCGCCTTGGAGCAGCCGCGCCATGGGATGGGGCGAGGCCATGTCGCCGAGAATCCCGGACACGGCGCGGGTTTGGGCGTTGGTTAGCGCGTAGGGAAGGGAATCGCGCAAGGCCTGCAAGCGCGGGCCGCCGGTGACGTGGCGCACGCCCTGTTCGCCTTCACGGCGTAGGATGCGCTGTTGCAACACGCCAAGCTGGAGCCCGAGCAATTCCTCGAACGCCAAGCGGCCCCGCGCTTCCTCGGCGCGGCTCTCTTCCGCCGGGAAATGCGCCGTGCGTAGTGCGGCGCCCAAGTCCGGAAGGCCGAGCCGCTGGCGGATATCCCCGGGCAAAGGATCCGGCCTATCGCGCGGCAACCGCTCCAACGCGTCCGCCGTCCATTGGCGCAGCATGCGTTGCGAGACGCCCTCGGCCGCGGGATAGACGGGGACGATGCGGTCCGCGTGAAGGCTGGGGCCATCCTCCCCGGCTACGAGTTCATACGCCGGGTTCTGGAGGTTGAGTCCCTTGTAGCGTCCCACGCGGCCCGTGAAGTAGCCCCGGCTGCCCGGTTGCAAGACGCGAACAAGATGCGCCTGGCCAAACCATGTCGCCCCCACCGTTCCGGTGTCGTCGGCGAGCGTGGCGACAACCAGCTTCTTCCGGCTGCGCAACCGTTGGAGGCGGATCTCCCGGACCTCGGCGAACAGGGTGACCTCCTCGCCCTCGCGCAAGGACGCCGCGTCCGAAAGCGCCCGCCGATCCTGGTAATCGCGGGGCAAGTGATACAGCAAATCGCCCACCGTACGGACGCCAAGGCGCTCCAACGCGTCCACGCGTTTCGAGCCAATGCCGGGCAATTCCGAGACGGGTTGGGAGAAGATTTCGTTGAAGTTAGCCGTGTTCTCGCGCATTGGCGCTCCACTATCCATACGATGAACCTCATGATAAGATGTCATCCCCGGAAGCCGGGACCATCGGGCGGGAAGGTAATTTTGGCACAAACGGGGGGCCGGCGTCTCCATCCCCGCAACAATCTATTCCTATCGGCTTTTTGGTGAACAACGCTTCGCTTCTTGTAGCTGCTGTGCAGGGAGAACTTCCGCATAAGGGGTGTTCTGGGATGAGCGGCTGGACAGCTTTTTGAAATGTGGCGGAGCGCTTGCTAGCATGACGCGTCCGGCGCCGTGGGCTCTAATCGCCAGATAAGGCGGCGCGCCGGATGTTTCCATCCTCCGGCCCTTCGGGCTAACCTTCTCGGAAGGGGGACGAATTCGCACCGCCGGCATCTTGCCGGCACATAGGCCGCCTAGAAGGGGGCAATACGGTTCCCCTTCAAGGGGACTATCGATTCGTTTACCGGTGGGGTGGGAAATGGCTCACCCGGTGAGGCCGCTTTGCATGATTTTGGGGAACTTCTGTTTGGGAGTACAGCGTACATGAAAATCACCGTTATTGGGACGGGATATGTGGGGTTGGTCGTCGGCACGGGGTTGGCCGAAAACGGTCATCAAGTAACATGCATAGATCGTGATACATCCGTCATTGACAGGCTTAACGCGGGAAAGCTTCCCATCCATGAGCCCGGTTTGGAAGAGCTGGTGACGCGGAATGTGGAGGAAGAACGGCTTCGATTCTCCACGGATCTGCAAAAAGCGGTGGGGGATACGCTGTTGGTGTTCATCTGCGTTGGGACGCCCATCGGAGAGGACGGCAACATTGACGACAGCGAGGTCTTCCGCGCGGCGGAAGATGTGGCCCGGAGCATGACCGGCTACCGTATTCTTGTGAACAAAAGCACCTGCGCCATCGGCCGCACCGAACGAATCCGGGAGCGGGTTCGCGAGCTGACGGAGCATCCGTTCGACGTGGTTGTCAACCCCGAATTCTTGAAGGAAGGCGCGGCGGTGGACGATTTTCTCCGGCCGGATCGCATCATCGTTGGCTGTGAGGATGTGCGCGTAATGGAAATTATGAAGGAACTCTATGGGCCTTTTCTGCGCACGGGAAAGCCCCTTCTTGAAATGGACCTGCGCAGCGCCGAGATGACCAAGTTCGCCACCAACGCCATGCTCGCCGTTCGCATTAACATGATGAATGAACTGGCGGGATTGTGCGAGGCCTATAAGGGCGACATCAACCGCGTGCGCGAAGGTGTCGCCGCGGACAGCCGGATTGGGCAGGCGTATCTGTTTCCGGGCCTCGGCTTGGGGGGATCGTGCCTGCCGAAGGATGTGGAAGCAGGCGCGCATATGGGCCGCGCGAAGGGTATGCCGTGCCGTCTTCTTGAGGCTGCGCTTCAGTTGAACAGCGAGCATTTGGACCGGTTCATCAACCGCATCCTTGTGTTCTATAATGGCGACTTAAGCGGGGCGCGCATCGCCCTATGGGGGGCTTCGTTCAAACCCCGGACGGACGATATCCGGGGGGCGCCGGCCCTGCGGATCATCGATGCGTTGCTGGACGCGGGCGCCGAAGTCGTGGTGTTTGACCCCGCGGCTGGGCAACGGCTTAGGCAGCACTACAACGATCGCGTGGCGCTTGCTCCGAAGGCCTACAATGCCCTGGAACAGGCCGACGGGTTGGTCATCTGCACCGAATGGCGGGAGTTCCACCGGCCGGACTACGAGCGGATGAGCGAACTCATGCGGCGCAAGGTCATATTCGATGGCCGCAATCTGTATACTCCGAAAACAATGGCCGATCTTGGCTTCAAATACTTTAGCGTGGGACGCGCCCCCGTATAAGGGTCGCGCCACTTACACAAAGGCAGTCCGGTAGTATCTCATGGCAAAAAACATGCATAAGACGAACCAATCCGACCAACCAAACGCCGTCACGGACTCGTTCACCGCAAAGCTGATACGGTTCCTTCTTCCCGTGTTTGTAGCGGGGGTGGTGTGGGCCATGTACCCCTATACGGCGGAGCCAGCCGGTCCTATTAAGAGCTTGCTCATCCATTGGGGGGCCGTTGGTTTCGGCGCCGTGGCGCTTCTCGGGTCTTGGCTGGAGAAACGTCCGTTTCAACGTCCACCGGTGTTCATGCCCCTCATGTTGGCCCTGCTGGTCATATACGCCGTTTCGGCCCTGCTGTCTCCGTATTGGGGACATAGTTCTCAATATGTGCTTCGGTGGGCTGCGCTGTTTGTTTTGTATCTTGCCGCGGCGTATGCGTACAGGCAAGCGGGCCAGGTGCACCGGCTGATTGTGTGCGCCGCTGGCGCTGTTGGTATAGCATCGATCTATGGCTTGGCCCAATGGTGGGGGTATGATTTCTTCCCTTGGGGCGACGATGTGATGGGCGCTTACCAACAGCTCCCCGCCAGCTTTGGCAACCCCAACTACGCCGCTCATGCCCTGGTTTTGACGCTGGTGTTCGCGGCCTATTTACTGACGACGAAACAACGGTGGTTTGGAGCTATCGTTATCGTCCTATGCGGCGGTCACCTCTATCTCACGGAACAACGCGCGGGCTGGGTTGCGCTTGCCGTCGCGCTCCTTGTCGCGGCGCTGGCCTGGGTGGCGTTTCGCGTCGCCCGGCGGCCGATGGTGGCGGCGGGTGTTGGCCTAGCGGCAGTGGCCCTCGTGGCAGGCGGACTGGCCGCTGGGGGAGTATATTGGCATGAGCAGCAGACGGGCCAGGCGTATCCCGTGGACGGCTCTCTTCTGTTGCGCTACAACGGCTACTACAGCGCCGCGGACATGATCATGGACCGCCCGGTTCTGGGATTTGGTCCGGGCAATTATGAAATTGCGAATGCGGAGTATTGGACCGGCTACGAGCAGCGCTGGTTCGCCCAGGAGCGCATGTACAATGAGAATGTTCATAACGATTACCTTGAGATGGGAGTCGAGGGAGGGTTGCCCGCTGCGGCCCTGTACATCGCAATACTCGTATTCGGCGTGGGATACGCCTTGGCATACGCCCGAGGCCGATCCGAACCCCAGGCCCGGCGGCTTGGCATTGCGCTGGCCGCGTTTTTTGCGGCGTTCGCGGTTGACTCCTTCTTTGGGTTTAACCTGCGCGTTCCCGTGTCGGGCATGTTTTTGTTCCTCTTTGCGGGTTGCCTCGACGGGCTTCTATTGGAGCAGCAGAAGCCGCGCGCCAGCTCGTGGCTGGGTGGTGGGGCCCTTCTTTGGCGTTTAGCTGTGCTCGCGCTAGCGGGCGCGGCGGCGGCCTTCGCCACATGGGGATTCCTCGGCGAACAATCATTGCAAACCGGCCGCGCAGCCGTGGCGCATGAAGCATACGAGGACGGGATAGAGCTGTTCGAGGAGGCCGAGAGCTACCGGCCATGGGATTGGCGTCCCACGCGGGAACGTGGGGCGGCCGAACTTCGCCGCCAACAGGCTGAGGCCGCGATTGAAGCCTTGGAAGAAGCCGACCGCAAGAACCCGAATTATCCGCCTACACTCTTGCCCTTGGCCCACACCGCGATGGTGTTGGGGATGCAGCGTCCCCAGCCGGATGAACACCCTGAAGCTCAGTTGAGACGCCTCGAATACCTTGAGGACGCCGAACGCTATGCTCAACGAGCGGTGGATCTCTCGGAGTATCTCTTCGAGGCGCACGAAATCCTAGGCCGGGTCCTGTTGGTTCAGGGGCTGCATCGTTCTCAGGCCAGCGCGGAAGAAGAGGAGAATGGGGAGACTCCCGAGGAACTATGGTATCGGAGCGCTAGCCATCTCCGAAAGGCATTGCGCTACGGCGCTCCTAACCCAGTCCAGCTATATCAGATCAAGGCGGAGACCTATGTCCTTCTAGATGAAATCCCGCGGGCCGAGATTGCCTTGAGCCGGGGATTGAATCTCGATCCGGGCAATGAAGATTTGCTCCGTTTCTTCACCGGCTTCGCCCGGGAACACGAGCGCCATGAGGCGGCCATCCGCATCGCCGAAAGCCAACTGGAGGCCGACACCACGCCGGAGACGCAAGCGCGGTTGCATGCCCTTATCGCGGAGGCCTTGGCCGAAGGGCGGGGCGATCGCGAGGGAGCCCGGCAGCACTTGATTCGGGCTCTCGAGGCTGGCCCCTGGGAATCGGCCGTCTGGAACGGCGTGGCGAAGCTGGCTCGCGCTTATGGGGACTTCGAGTTTATCGAAGAGGCTCAAGCAATCGTGGAGCGAGACGCCGGGGAGTGGCCCGCGTCTTTCCAAGATGTTTTCGATGGATTTGGCCGGGCGCTCAGGGCGGAGGACGGCCATGTTGCCGATGAAATCAGGCAGTATATGGTTTCGGCGCACCAACACTCCCTGATGGGCCGGGGGATGAACACCGAGTTGCGCGCCATGACCCAAACCTTGCTGTCCGGTTTGGAACGCCGGCATTTGACCGAAGAGGACGTGGGCAATGCGCTTGTTGACTTGGCCATCGTGTTCCAGGAAACGAACGATTTCGGGGTTGCCGCGCAGTTGCTCGCTCAGGCCGAGCCCCTTGTCCCTGAGGAGCGCCGGCAAACCCTGCACTTGGTTCGCGCCGAAAATCATCTCGCGATGGGAGAGCCCGGCGCGGCGGTTCCCGTGTTGGATAGAGCCCTTGAGGAGGATCCTGACAACGTGGATTACCGAGTTACCCGCGCTCGCATGTTGTCGATGGCGGGCCGCACGGAGGAAGCGCGGGCGGAGTACGAGAGGGTGCTGGAGTCGGGCTTGCTGGATGAATCAAGCCGGCAGTTGGTGGAACACGAACTGGACCGGCTTTCGGGCGAGTCCTCCGAAAACCCATTTGAGACGCCTTGAAC
>JBKHFO010000037.1:0-20511 GCA_046540175.1 Candidatus Hydrogenedentota bacterium | reverse complement strand
GCTTCGCGCCCCGTCCGCGGGTGTACCTTAACGCTGCCCGTAATACGCGCCGGCGCCGTGTTTTCGGGAAAAGTGTTTATCGGAAAAGTACGCGGGCAGGCTTTCGGCGGCCGGGTTCAGCATGAAGGTGTGGAGCGCCATCCGCGCGACTTCCTCTAGGATGCCGGCGTGTTTCACGGCCTCTTCCACCGTGGCGCCCCATGCAAAAGGCGCATGCCCCGCCACGAGCACGCCGGGCACATGAATCGGGTCGATGCCTTGGGCCTGAAAATGAGCCGTGATCACCCGGCCGGTTTCGCTTTCGTAGTCCGTATCGACTTCGGCCGCGGTCAGGAAGCGTGTCACGGGCACGGGACCCGCGAACGTATCGGCGTGCGTTGTCCCCAGGCAAGGAATCGCGCGGCAGGCCTGCGCCCATACCGTGGCGTAATGCGAGTGCGTGTGCGCCACGCCGCCCACCCGCGGAAAATCCTGGTAGATGCGCTGGTGCGTTGGGGTGTCCACCGAAGGGCTGCGCGCGCCCTCCAGCGTTTCGCCGGTCTCGATGTCCACCGTTACAATATCGTCCGTGCGCAAATCTTCATAGGGGATCCCGCTTGGCTTGATGGCGAAGATGCCCGCGTCGCGATCGGCCTCGCTGGCGTTGCCCCAGGTGAATGGCGCCAAGCCTTGGCTGGCCAACGCTACGTTGGCCGCCCGGACGCTCTCGCGGAGGGATGCGGTCTCGGGTTTCATTGGGTGTCCTCCTTTTGCGCGTGGACGCCGTCGCGAATCTCGAGCAATTCCTTCATCACCTCGTGCATCCCTTCGGAAGATCCTTCGCGTGTTCCGAACGCGTCGTGGACTCGTTTGTAGAGCGTGTAGAGGCGGTTGTAGGTGTTCAGGGCGCCGGGTTCGGGATGAAACGCCTGATCGAGCACGCCCGTCATGGCCCCGGCGGCCGACTCGAAGGTGTCGTGTCCGCCGTTAGCCGCGCCCGCGACCACGGAGCCCGCCATGGCCGCCCCTAAAGCGCAGGTCTCGGAACTCCGGGAGATCTCCAGCGGCCGGCCCAGGATGTCCGCGTAAATCTGCATGACCAGCGGATTCTTAACCGAGATGCCGCCGCAATTCACGACCCGTTCGATGTGCACGCCGTACTCCTCGAAGCGCTCAAGGATGACGCGCGCGCCCATGGCGGTGGATTCGATTAGGGCGCGGTAGATCTCGGGTCCGGTGCTGTGGAGGTTGAGCCCAAGGATGGCGCCGGACAAGCGCTGGTCGACCAGCACGGTCCGGTTGCCGTTGAACCAATCCAGGGCCAGCAGGCCGCTTTCACCCGGAGCCAGTTGTTCCGCGTTTCGGGTCAGCGCCTCATGGCTTCCGTGCCCGGGACCGCCCGGCGCAATGCGCCGGACGAACCAGTCGAAGATGTCGCCCACGGCGGATTGGCCCGCTTCAAGGCCCAGGCAGCCGGGCAGGACCGATTCCGGCACGATGCCGCACAGGCCGGGGATGTCCGGGAAGGCGGGATCAAGGGGCGCTATAGCGATGTCGCACGTCGACGTTCCGATGATCTTCACAAGCACGCCCGGCTGGATGCCGGAGCCCACGGCGCCGAGGTGCGCGTCAAAAGCGCCCATGGCCACGGGAATGCCCGGCGGCAATCCAAGGCGTTCGGCCCATTCCGGCGTAAGGGCGCCCGCCGCTTGGCCAATATGGAACGCCTCATCCGGGAGGGTGCGCCGCACTTCGGCGAGACCGGGGTGAAGGCCGGCGAGGAATTCTTCATCGGGATAGCCCCACGTGGGGTGAAACATCGCCTTGTGCCCCGCCGCGCAAATGCACCGGCGCAAGGTATCCGGCGCGTCCGTGTCCGTGAGAAGGGCAGGAATCCAATCCGCAAGCTCGACCCATGTGTGGGCCGCCTTGAAGACCTCCGGGGCGGTGCGGACGGCGTGGAGCAGCTTTGACCAGTACCATTCCGAGGAGTATATCCCGCCGCATTTCGCGAGATACGCGGGCCGCTCCGACTCGGCGCGCTCCGTGATTTCCGCGGCCTCCGCGTGCGCGGTGTGATCTTTCCATAGCCACGCCATCGCCGCGGGTTCGTGTGCGAAGCGATCCTGAAAAGCCAGGGGTTCGCCTTTGGCATCCACTGGCAAGGGCGTGCTTCCCGTCGTGTCGACCCCTATCCCGATGACGTCCTTCGGCGTGAAGCCCGCTGTGCGCGCAGCTTCCGCCAAAGCGCCCTTGACGCTTTCCTCCAGTCCCTGAACGTAATCCCAGGGATGCTGCCGGGCGAGGTCGGGCTGGGCGTCATCAAGGATCACCCCGTCCTCTCCATGAGCGTACGGCCACGAATAGGCGGCCACTTCCTCGCCGCTTTGGGTTTCGGCCACCAGGGCCCGGACCGAGTTGGTGCCATAGTCGAGGCCAATGACGTACTTGGGCATGGCTGTTTTCCTTGTAATTTGGGTTCGAGCCACAGCATTTGTTACGACGGGGCCACGGATGGCCCCCGGTTGTTCAAGAGGCTGGGACAGACGCCAATCGCCGGTCAAGGACGGAATAACATCCCCCTTCCGAAGAGGGAAACCGTATCCCCGCCTTCCAGGCGGCTATGCCGGCAAGATGCCGGCGGTACGAGGTGTTTCCCCTTTGACGCGGGCGGCCCGAAGGGCCGGGGATGTAGCCTCCCGGCCCTCCGCTCCCGGCAATGGGGTTTCGTTCTATCTAAACTCTGTCCAGTGGTTCCACATCACGGCATCACGGGGCCCGGAGTTAGCCGAGCCAGAAGCTGAAGTACAGATAGGCCGTGACCGCGCCGCCCAAGACGATGGCCGTGAGCACATAGTCCGTCATACCCCGGCTTTCCCGGTTCTCCTGGATTTGCTCCTCGCTTCGGCTGCCGTATGTGAGTCCGGCGATTTGCGCTGGATCGGGCGCCCGCGTCAGCAAGGAGACCCCGATAATCACGGCGATGCTGGCGGCGAACAGCACGCCGGCATAGTAAAGGAAGTTGAAATCGCCGAAGGCCGCAAGGAAAGCAGGCTCTTCAAAGGTCTGACCTTCCCCGAACAAGGCCTGGATGACCAATTTGGCGATGCCCAGCACAAAGCCCACGGACAAGCCCCACACGGCCCCATGGGCATTAATGCGCTTCCACGCCAGCCCGAGGAGAAAGACCGCTGTGATAGGGGGCGCCAAGTAGCTCTGCACGTTTTGCAGATAGTGATAGAGTCCGAGATCCGCGACGTGAGGCATCACGGGGATCCATAGGATACCGAGACCAACCACGACGCCCGTCGCCACGCGGCCAACCCTGACGAGGTGCCGATCGGAGCGCCCTGGCGTTATCTTCTCGTACACGTCCCGCGTGAATAGGGCCGCCGTGGAGTTAAAGAGCGAGGATAGCGAACTCATGAGAGCGGCCAGCAAGCCTCCCACCACCAAGCCCCGCAAGCCCGCCGGCAAGAGCGTCATCACCATCGTGGGAAAGACTTGGTCGCCATCGACCACCGTTTCGTCGCCAACAAGGCGAGTCGGAATTTCCAGCACCCCTTGCTGGTGAAGCGCCCAGCCAATCATGCCGGGAATGAGGAACAAAATCACGGGAAACAATTTCAGCACGCCGCCCCACAACGCGCCGCGCCGCGCCGTTCCCAGGTCGCGTGCCGCCAAGGTGCGTTGGACGATGTACTGATCCGTGCACCAATACCATATCCCTACAATAGGCGTTCCTATCAAGATACCAAGCCAGGGGAACTCGGGATCGTCGAGCGGTCTCCAGAGGGCGAACTGGTCCGCGTTGGCGCTGGCCATGGCTTGCAACTCGCCCCAGCCCCCGAGTTCCCGCAAACCGAAGAAGGTAAGGGCGACAGATCCCACAAGCAACACAAAGGCCTGAGCCGTATCGGTGAACAACACCGCGCGGAGTCCGCCGATTATCGTGTAAATGCCCGTCAGAATCACGGTTGCGAACGCGCCTACCCAAAAAGCGTTCTCCGGCGTGCCAAACGTATCCGGCAGCAGGGTCTGAAAGACCAGAGCGCCAGCGTATACCGTTACAGCAACTTTAGTGAAGACATAAGCCAGCAGGGAAACACAGGAGAGAATCCACCGGGCTCGCGAATTGAAGCGGCGTTCAAGGAATTCAGGCATGGTGTAGACGCCCGCCCGATAATAGAAAGGCACGAAAACCCAGGCGAGCAAAAGCATCACCCATGCGTGAAGCTCGTAGTGGGCCATCGCCATCCCTGAGGTGGCCCCTTGGCCGGAAACCCCTACAATGTGTTCTGAACCAATATTCGAGGCGAATAGCGATCCCCCAATGGCGAAGAAACCGATATTCCGGCCAGCGAGGAAGAAATCCTTGGGCGTTTTCTGCCGATACGTCGCATGCACCGCGATGCCGGCGATGAGAAGGAAGTAGACCCCGATTACCACCCAATCCCAGAACGTCATGATGTGTGTTCCCCTATGTATGCGCTCATGCTGCGCTGTTGTCTATCCCATCTGAATCCTATGTCCGCATTACAATGGCGACGAAAACTGGCCCCCGCTTCTGGTCAACTTTTCAGTGACCGTCTATCCTTTGTGCCAATGCATGTCCCATCCCAGGTAGTGACTCAATGCTTCGTGAATTACATCGGCGGTTTGAGAAAGATTGGCGGCCAAATGGTGTTCAAAACCATTTCTGCAGATGTAATGCAGCAACCCTTGGAGATTGCGGATTTCAAAGACCCCATAGCCGCCAAAGGTTTCTAGCGTGTCCTCGGTGAAACGTCCTTCGCCGACGTAACCGCGCATGCAGCCCCGGCTGTCGTCCGTGGAAACACGGCACAACGTAAAGGGGCTGGGCCGGATGCGGCCCACGATAGTGCCGTAGGCGTTCTCTTTCCCCACGTCGCCCGCGACGATCTGCTGGTAATCCATCGTTTGTTCAACAAAGAAATCGCGCGGGAGATTGGAGCAGTGGAACATAATCCCTTTGTCGGGGGAATCGCCATAGTTGTTGTTCCAGTCCAACAGCGCCGAGGGCTTACCGGAGGCGCAGGCCAAGGCGTGCATGCCGAGTACGCCGCCCACATCGGTTTCACAAGCGCTCGAATAGAGATTGGATGAGGCCATGCTCATGATGGTGCACGGCGCGACCCCGTAGAACTCCTCCATCGCCGTCCAGCATTGGATAGCCGTGGCGTCCAGGGCGTTGTCCTTGCTCCAGCGATCGATCACCGCCCCCAATTTCGCGATGCGCATGACCGCCTCGGCTGGAACTGCTTCCGCGGAAGTGTAGGCGTGGATCGCTTCGAGTTTCTCTTTCACAGCCGGATCGTCATCTCCCATGCGCTTGGCTTGGCCCAGGATTTCGGATAGGTCAACCGTCTCAACCGAAATGTGGGCGGCTTCCAGGATCTTTTCGCTGAACCGCACCGTGTTGAACGCGGCCGGGCGGGCGCCGATCATGCCAATGCGCGCACCCCGCATTCCGCGCACCACGTGGCAGATCTGCCCGAACCGCGTGAGGTCCGCCTCGAAGGCTGGGGTGGCCGGATCCACGGCGTGCAATTGCGTGAGCGAGTAGGGGATTCCGTACTGGCTCAGATTGTTGCAGACGGACATCTTGCCGCAAAAGCTGTCCCGCCGGTGCGTGATGGCCATCTGGTTCGGATCGTCCGCGAAGGCGTGCACCAGCACCGGCACGCCGAGCCCGGCCCAGCGCAAGGTGTTGGCCACGGCCTTCTCGTCGCCGAAATTTGGCAGGGTCACCAGAATGCCGTCGATCTCGTCCCGGTGTTGTTTGAAAAGGTCGGCGCACACTTGTGCGTCGCCCAAGGTCTCAACGGCGCCCGCGAAAGACGTGGCCTCGGGATCCGGGATGATGGCGCGAATGCCTAAACGCGACAGCGTGTCCAGAATGGCTTGACGCCCGGTTTCACAGAGATGGCTGGGGAAAAAGCCCCGATTGCCAATTACTACCCCCAAGGTGACGCTCATCTGCCCGATCTCCTTTGGCTGCTTGAATAGAAAAATCCTCGTATGCGTTGACGTATGCAGCGTAGCGTATCAGGCAGAGCGTTCCCCCTGCAAGTGCCGGTCAAGCCATCCGGAATCTTAGCGGAGATGGCATTGCTCCGGGAGTTGTGATCTTATCGTAACCAAGGGGGTGGGGGTGGCGGGACACTGGAGATTGAGCCCATTGAGCGTCAGGGTTAAGCATGGCGGGGCTCAATTCGCCTCGGCGCTCATCGTGGGATCATTGCGCCGTTGGGGGAGACGAAAAGTGGGGGGGGAGGACCTCACGCCACGGCGCCACGTTTTCCGGCGTGTTCTTTCACACAAGCTTGCCCCCACGGTCATCCCCCCACCGTCAGCCAGTGGATCCCCGTTTCCGCGGGGGTGACGGTGGGGGACGGGGATGACGGCGGGGGACGGGGATGACGGCGGGGGACGGGGATGACGGTGGGGGTCGGGGATGACGGGGGGCTGGATCTCACAGAATTTTGGGACGGGCTACGTACTGCTGCCTACCGGCCCAGTTGGGTGCGGGCGTAGAGGTGTTCCTCGCTGTCCTCGGGGAAGATCTCCATCATCTGTTGGTACACCCAATCCACGCCGTCCCAGTCATCAAGCTGTTTGTAGCATACCTGAAGCTGGGGGAAGACCGTGCGTATCTGGGGCCAGTCCGGATAGTCCAGCAGGATGGTCTCGTAGGCCCTTGCCGCGCTTTCATAGTCGTTGAGGCGCTGGCGGTAGACATTGCCCATGGCGCTCAGCAGCGCCGGGGCCTCGAGGTCATCCGGGTTGTCTGCGAGCGCCGCCTCGTGCCGTTCGATCAGGCTCAGGGCGCGCTCTTCCCCCGTGGCCCGGGTGGGCGTGGGTTCGAGCTGGCGTTCGGCGCTGGCGCCGGTTTCGGCGCGCGCGGCGCGGCCCTGGTCTCCAGCTTGGTCTGTTCCCCCTGTGATGACGGGAACCAGCCCTACCGCCAGAAATACGGCGCACAGCGCGGCCCAGTGCCAGTTCCGGCGCAGCGCTTCCTTCAACTCGGCGGTTTCCGGCGTTAAGTGTGAGGTTTTCGATGTCATAACGTTTACAACTCCCGCCAGGATACTTGCGACATGACCCGTATTGGGTAGGCTCCAATCATGCCCTCGGGTAGATTGTCGGCCAGTGTGGGGACTTGGTAAATGCTGGGGACATTGGTTCCCATGTCGAAGTGGCTGGACACAAAGGTCCCCAGAATATCCGATTGCTTTTGCGTGGTAATGCCCTGTTCCGAATAAAACGCGCCCATGAGGTCCAACTGCGCGTTTTCGCCCACCATCATGGCCCCTTCCGCCATGATGCCCAGGATATTGGAGGGAAAACTCCGTTCGGTGGACCCGTCGGCATTTACGGCATACAGGTTAACGCCCAAGTCCACATCGCCCCGCACGAGCCACGCGGCGCTGCCCGTGTAATGTATCGTGCCTTGATTACCTTGTCCATCCAACGAAAGATTGCCGTTGATGAGCACCGGCCCGTTAATCTCCAGCGTCTTGGTGTCGCCATCGTAGTAGATGTAGTTGCCGGACCGTGCGCCGGGATCATCGTGCTCGGGATTGGATGCGTTGAAGTAAAACTCGTCGGTACGCCGGGCGTTTATGGTGATGTCGCCCTCATATGCTTCGCCTGTTAACACTTGCTCAAAGTAGTCTTCGTGCGAGTAATACTTGCCGGTATTGGGATTTTGCACCCTGGCGCCATTCGTCATTGACCGATAATCATCGCTGAAAACGGGGAACGGGACCTTGTCCCCGAGGTCGTAGAATTGATTCCAGCCGTTATCGCTGGTCACGCGCGTTGGCACGCCGCGATCGCCATCGTCGATGCTGGAATTGCCCGTCCATCCATCGTTGACAAAGGTCCCGTCCATGGGCTCCTTGACGCCGTTTCCGGTCTGTTGGGGCGCGCCGATCTCGCTGTTACCGGAAAGGGCCACCAAACCATTCTTCACCCGGAGATTGGCGTTGAGGGTTTCCACCGTTTCGCCATCGTACTCTACTTCGGGCAATGGAGGAACGCGATCGCTTAGGTCTTGGGGCAGGCCCGCATAGTTGTTGTGGATCAGGCTGGTTCCGCTGAGGTCGAGGGCGGCGATGGCCGTGCCCCCTTCCGTGATGTTTTGGCCGAGAAGATGCACGGATCCGTGTATACTGACGTTGCCGTTGATCAGTCCGCCCGATTGGCCGGCGCCGGCGAATATGGCGTTTCTCCAGACATTGACATCCGTGCTGTTTAGGAGGATCTCGGCCCGGCGCACAAGACCGTCCCAGCGCGCGAACGCGTAGATGGTGTACCACCCCTGTTCTTTGTCGCCATCCACCACGCTATTGCCGTTGTTGTCCCGGTTGTCATTGCCCCAGTCCACTACGTAGGCGAAGTACTCGACGCCGGGATGATCCGTGAGTTCACGGGGCGCGACGCCTGAATCGCCGAACGCGGGGACGGGAATATCGCCAATCGTCGCTGGGTTGGCCGGTTCGTCCCAGTTTTCCGTGCCCACTAGGCCCGTATTGCCCGACTCGATGGCGGCGAGACTTTCCGCGTAGGCGGCTTCGAGTCCCAGAAATACCATACGCTGGCGCAGGTCGTGGTCGGTTTGGTGGCTTTGGTTGATGACGCGCATGGCAAGCGAGCCCAGGGTGACCATGGCGACCGCGATGAACAGCGTCGCCACCACGAGGGCCATGCCCGCCTCTTGGGGGCGCGGGGTTTCCCGTGTCTGGACGGGATCGCAATAGACTGTACGCATAGGCTAATTCCTCGGTAACACGGTTTCTTGCAGCGTGGAGCGCATGGGGGGGCTGCCTGGCCCGGCCGATACCTGAGCGCTTACGGTGACGCGAATCCCTTGGCCCACGGGTTCGAACCACAAAGCGGGCTCTGCCCCCGCAGCCCCGTCTGGGCTGAGATAGCTGGCCAACACCCGCATGTAGACGCCGTCCTCGGTCAGCACGGCCTGCGTCTCCGTGAGGCCGTCGTTGTTGATGTCGGCGTCATCCAAGCCAATGCGCCGGGGCGGACTGAGTTCGAGTTGCCCGGCTGCATCCACGGGATGGCCGTTGCCGCTGATATCCACCGGGAGCCGGTAGGTGATGGCGGCGCCGGGCAGCTCGCTCCAGTTGATGCTGGACGTGGACGCTTGGCGCAACTCCCGCACAATAGGGGATATCGCGTTGCGCACCTGATCGCGGCTCGCGGTTTTTGCCTCCTGGACACGGGCCGCTTCGCCGGTGGAGTTGGCCAATAGGAACAGGGTTCCCAGTATGATAGTCAGCAGACTGATGACCACCATCATTTCGATAAGCGTAAAACCTTTCCGATTCATCATTTACCTCGCAAACAGCGCCGTGGCGCTCGTGGAGAGTTGATGCCCTCTGGTATCCAGCCAACTAATGGTGATGCGCGCCTCGATGGGATTGGGCGGGAAAGACGTTCCCAGATCGTCGTGTGTGGTGGGCAGCGCGCCCAAGACGGTCTCGTTCGCTCCGCTGGTGTCGATCAATTCAATGTCGATCTGAGCCCCAGTTCCAAGGCCTCCCAAGGCCGGTGGCTCGTACGCCAGAAACTCGTCCCAAGCGAGGCCCCGCAATTCCTCGGTGATCGTTCCCATATGAGCGGCCGCCAGCGCGCGGTCCTCTGTCATCTGGCCAGTGCTGGAGATGCTGATGATCGAACCGATTAGAAGCACGAAAGCCACCGTCATAATCCCGGCGGCGATCATCAGTTCAATCAGGGTCATTCCCGCGTCGTTGCGCCGCTTGGCCGCGGCGTTGCTATTGATAGGCTGATTCATGTGAACCCCCTGGCGTGACGCCGGGTTATCCTTATGTTAAAGCCGGGCGCGGCTTTTGTCCGCCTGAGGTGTAGCAATTTCCATTCCAAGCGAATGCGGCTCCAAGGCGCTGAATTAAGGATTCCGTATGCGCCGCAAAGACAAGGGTTTATTTCCAGAAGGAGAGCGTTGACGCACAAGGCGGGAAGGCGGCGCGCGTTGACGAACTGTCAAGAATTGGGCGACGAAAAATGTCTTTTCCTACCCAAAAAGGGGAGGCGTGTATTGGAGAACAGTATTGTACTACTTAACCCCTATTTACACTCAGTAGACAAAAATCTTGCAAGGGATAGGTCAAAATCGCTACAATTTGGTCTTACTCCAAACTCAACTGACGGGAGGACACCATCGTGACTATTGCCGAACCCCACCATTCCACTGCGGTCGAGGCGTACCTGAAACAAACGCCGGCCGAACAGATTGACACCAACTTTCTGGCGTACATCGCCAATTTGAGCGCCACAGCCTCGGTGGCCCCGAATGTGGCCCGGAGCATTGTCCAAGAACTGGCCGATCAGCGGAACAATATCAAGCTTATCGCGAGCGAGAATTACAGCTCGCTCGAATCCCAACTGGCCATGGGCAATCTCCTCACGGACAAATACGCCGAGGGGTATCCCCGCCACCGGTTCTATGCGGGATGCGACAACGTGGACGATATTGAGGCGTATGCGTGTGAGCAGGCGCAAAAGCTGTTCAACGCGGAGCACGCCTATGTCCAGGCCCACAGCGGCGCGGACGCCAATCTGATTGCGTATTGGGCCATCCTTCAGGCGCGAGTGGAGATGCCCGCGCTCAAGGAGATGGGTATTGAGAACCCGGCGAAACTGTCGCAGGGCGAATGGAACACCATCCGGGAGAAGGCTGGGAACCAGCGTCTGCTGGGGCTGGACTACTACTCCGGCGGCCACCTGACCCATGGCTACCGGTTCAATGTGTCCGCCCGGATGTTCGACGCGTTTAGTTATGGCGTGAGCAAGGAGACCGGCCTCATCGACTACGAGGAGCTGGAGTGCACGGTGCAAGAAGTGCAGCCGCTCATCCTGTTGGCGGGTTACAGCGCCTACCCCCGCGCGATCAATTTCCGCCGGATGCGGGAGATGGCGGATAAGGTGGGCGCGGTGTTCATGGTGGACATGGCGCACTTCGCGGGCCTCGTGGCCGGCGGCGTGTTCGAGGGCGATTATGATCCGGTGGCCCACGCCCATGTGGTCACCTCCACCACGCACAAGACGCTGCGCGGCCCCCGGGGCGGTTTGGTGTTATGCAAGTCCGAGTTCGCCGAATACGTGGACAAGGGGTGTCCGATGGTGATTGGCGGCCCGCTGCCCCATGTGATGGCGGCGAAGGCGGTGGCGTTTACCGAGGCGAATCAACCCGAGTTCCGGGAATATGCGCAGCGGATCGTGGACAACTCCCGGGCGCTGGCCGAGGCCTGTAAAGAGGGCGGGCTCACCGTCGCCACGGGCGGTTCGGACAATCATCTCATGCTTATCGATGTGCGGCCCTACAACCTCACCGGCCGCCAGGCCGAAAGCGCCGTGCGCGAGTGCGGCTTCACATTGAACCGCAACAGTTTGCCGTACGACCCCAACGGTCCCTGGTACACCAGCGGGCTGCGGATTGGCACGCCCGCCGTGACCGCTTTGGGCATGGGCGTCGAGGAAATGAAGGAGATCGGCGCCGTCATTAAGCTGGCCCTCTCCAACACCACGCCCACCACCATTGAATCCGGGGCCAACGCGGGTAAACCAAGTAAGGCGAAGTACACGATCGATCCCGCGGCCCACCAAGAGGCGAAACAACGGGTCAAGGCCTTGCTGGATCGCTTCCCCGTGTACCCCGAACTCGACCTGGAGTTCCTGCAAAAGCATTTCTGCTAAATGCAGCGTAAACGCTAAACGCGCAAAGTAACCAAACATCCCCCTGTCCCCTCTGTGAAGATGGGGCAGGGGGACCCCAATCGCCAGGTAAGGACGCCGTTCCAGCGAACAACATGCCCCCCGTTTGCAGCCTGGCTCGCAGGCGCTGAACCCTCACTTCTCCGCGTGATGGACGAGTTCTCCGTCCACGTAGGTTCGCAGCACCTCGGTGTCGAGGATGTCGTCCACGGGACAGGTTAGAACGTCCCGGTCGATCACGATAATATCGGCCGCCTTGCCCGGCTCGATGGATCCCGTGAGATCTTCTTGGAAGAAGAGATGGGCGTTGTGGGCGGTGTAGAACCGGAGCGCTTGTTCGCGGCTGAGCCGTTCATCGGCATTGATGGGCTCGTCCATGCCGCGCGGCAGCCGTGTCAGGGTGGTCCAGATACCCAGCCAAGGATCGTATGGGTTGACGGATCGCCGGGGGCCGATCTTCTGCATATGGTCGGAGCCGCCGCCCACGATCACGCCGGCCTCGAGCAGGCTGTGCAACGGAATGAAATACTCGAGGCGATCCCGGCCGAAATGACCGAGCAGGGTTGCGGCGTCCAGATAGAACCACGCCGGTTGAACGTTCGCCACGGCGTCCAGCTCAACCATTTTTTCGATGGCTTCCGCGCTCAAAAAGCTGCCGTGCGTTATGCTGGGCCGGGTGGGAGCGAGATCGATGTCTTCGTTCACCTCGGCATAGGCCTCCAGCAGCCCGAGGGTCGCGGCGTCGCCTTGGCAATGGGCCGTGTATTGCAGGCCGTGCTCGGCCGCCGCGCGGATCTGTTCGACAACGTTCTCGTGGGAGATGTTGCGAATGCCCCGGTACTCGGGATCGTCGATGTTATAGAGTTCACTCACGCCCCAGGGCTCCCGCATGTACGCCGTGCCCGTGAGCATCCCGCCATCCAAGAAGGTCTTCACCCCAACGATGCGGAGGTGATCGCAACCATCTTCGTAAAGCGGGTGTCCGGCGATATTGGCGATGGCCTCGCGATAGGATTCCGGGTCCGCCCCGCCCGGGGTGGCGTGTTGCGCCGCGACGCGCACAGGCAGGCGGTCCTCCTCCAGCAGTTCGCCATAGAGATCCAATCCGCCGGAGCTGGCGTTGCCGTCCATGACGGCGGTCAGCCCCACCGAGGCGTAGCTTTGGAGCAGTTCGGCTAGCTTATCCTTCCGATCCTCGCGCGTGGGCGACTCCATCCCCTCCGGTGTTTCGTAGGCCACGAGATGGTTGAGTCCCCGCAAGATGCCCGTGGGCTCTCCTGTCTCGGGGTCGCGCTCGACGAGGCCCGTTTCCTCCTCGAAATCGGCGTCGATGCCGCTGCGTTCGAGGGCCAGCGAGTTGAGCGACGCGTCCGGCCCCGTGCGGAACACCACGGGATTTTCCGGCGCCGCCTCGTCCAGTTCGGCCCGCGTGGGATAGCGCCGCTCCTCAAGCCGCGTGATGAAGACTTGGCTAAGGCGAATCCATTCGCCCGGCTCAAGGACTTCCGCCCGGCGTTCCACATAGGCGAGGACATCGGCAATGTTCCGCATCTCGGGAATGGTGTGGTCAAACTCATGCACCGCCGCGCCCGTGGAGTGGACGTGGGAATCCATGAGGCCGGGCAACACCGTTTTCCCCTTGAGATCAATGACCTCGGTGGCCTCTTCCTCCAATGCGAGCACTTCATCGTTGCTTCCCACGGCGAGAATCACGCCATCACCGAGGGCCACGGCTTCGTGGATGGAGAAGGCCTCGTCCACCGTAATGACCTGGCCGTTGTGCAGGATAAGGTCCGCCGGTTCATCGCCGGCCGCCGTCATTGTACAAACGATTGCGAACGCCGCGGCCACCGCCAGCCGCCACCCGCTTACGCCGCCTGAAATCCGATCCCTCTTCGCGCGCATCGTGCATGCTCCTTATCGGGTTGAATAGGGTCTGCCCCGAAATGAATTGAATACATACTATCCGGCTAAATATCACCTATTTCCCCAATGTATGTCAATTCCCGGAGAAGGCGGGACGCCGGGTGTTTACATCCCCCTGCCCTTCGGGTCAAACCCTTCAAAAAAAGTATTGTGCTTGAAAGCTTTCAAAATGCCGGTGTTACGGTTTGTGGACCAGCCATAGGCGTGTCTGGGGCGTGAGATCCACGAAACGGCCATCGTCAAACCCGGCGGCGCGGGTCCATTCCATGACGTCGCTTTCCCGGTAGGTGTCGCCTCCGTCGGTGTGCAGCAGCATATTGAGGGCGAAGAACAGACTGAACGGCGGGCCGGTGCGGGCGTCGTCCACGATGAAATCCTTGACGATGAGCAGCCCGCCGGGGGCCATCGCATCGGCGCAACGCTGGACCAAGCGGGCGTTCGCTCCGGCATCGAGCATGTGGATGATGTTGGACAACAGCACGAGATCATATCCATCGCCGAAATCGGTCTCCAGGAAATCGCCTTCAATGAATCCGATGCGATCTTCCAGTTGCGCCTTGGCCACCTGTTCCCGGGCGATTTCAACGACTTTCGGCTGGTCCAGCAGTGTGGCGCGCATGTGGGGATGGCGCTGGAGAAACGCGATAGGGTAGGAGCCAGGTCCGCCGCCGATGTCCAGCATGTGGCGGTACGGCGCGAGATCAATACGTTCCAGCATGTCCCGCGCGCTAAGACGGCCGCCATCGTCCATGCCCAGGATGAACGCCCGCAGCTCGTGCTCGTTTCGTTCGCTGCGCCCTTCGGGTGGTGGAGCGCCCTGGGCCACGGCTTCGTCCAGACGCGACCACGCTTCCCACCCGTTGGCCTTGTGTTGCAGGATGTGGCCTTGGTATCCCTCGCTTGAGCTGACCAAGCAGTGGGATGCGATGGGGGCGTTCGAATAGGCGCTGTCCCTCTTTTCCACGAGGCCCAGCCCCACGAGTCCGTCGAGCAGCATCCGTGTTCCGCGGGGGGACCACCCGAGTTTTTGCGCAACGGCTTCCGCGCTCGCCGGGGTCTCCAGGTAGTCGAAGAGCGCCGCATTGTTGGCGGTGAAGAGTATTTGCGCGCGCGTGTAGCCGGAGGCGAGTTCGTCTAGACGTTGGGCGAATTGCTTAAAATCTTGCGTCATTTCGTAAACCTTTTCGTTTTCTAAACTGAAGATGAAGCCCGATCTTGGCCGGGCCGTTGGAAACGGCGAACGCCGCTCTATTGCCGGTCATTCCCAAGCTTTGGTAGACTACACGACCGAGTCAAGGAGGTTCCATGCCGAGCGATTCCCCCTGCGCCACCGTTCTTCTTGTGGACCGCGATCCAGCCATCGCCCGCGATATCATGGCGTATTTGAGCGAGCGCGGCTATGAGGTGGAATGGGTGGACGATGGAGAAAAAGCGTATAACCATCTCGATGGTCATCAGGTCGATGTCCTCATCACCGACCTGAACAGCCAGCGCATCGACGGCATGCGCCTCATGGCCGTGGCCAAGGAGCGCAATCCGGAGATCTGCGTGGTGCTCATCACCGAGGAGCCCGATATCGAATTAGCGACCGAGGCCATGCGGCAGGGCGCGGTCGATTTCCAGACCAAGCCGTTGAACCTGGGCAAGCTTGAGGCGGTCATCGAACAGGCGCTGGGCCGGCAGAAACTGGTGCTCGAACAGCATGAACTCAAGCGCCGGCTGGACGAGCGCTACGGCCTTGACAATCTCGTGGGCCAGTCGCCTCAGATGATGAAGGTCTACGAGGCCGTCCGGCAAATCGCGCCGACGCGGGGCAGCGCGCTTATCCGCGGGGAGACGGGCACGGGCAAGGATCTCATCGCCCAGGCCATCCACAACAACAGCCCCCGGCGGGACGCGCCCTTCGTGAAACTGAACTGCGCCAACTTGCCGGAAGCCCTTGTCGAGAGCGAACTGTTCGGCCACGTGTCGGGCGCCTTCACGGGGGCCGTCCAGAAACGCACGGGCCGCTTCGAGGTCGCCGACAAGGGCACGCTGTTTCTCGACGAAATCGGCGAGCTGAGCTTGCCCCTTCAGGCCAAGCTGCTGCGCGTGCTCGAACAACAGCAGTTCGAGCGCCTCGGCGACAACCGCACCATCAGCGTGGATGTCCGCCTCATCGCAGCCACCAACCGCTCCCTCGAAAAGATGATGGAGACCGGTCAATTCCGGGACGACCTGTATTATCGCCTGCGGGTGGTGAGCATCGAGGTCCCGCCGCTGCGCGATCGGCGGGAGGATATCCCCCTGCTGACGCACCATTTCCTTAAAGAGGCCCGGGACGCTTACGTCCCTGAGGTCCAAGAAATTCGTATCCCGACTGGTGTATCGATGAAGGAAGTGGAGCGGATCGTCATTGAAGAAACGATGAAGGCAGCCAACTATAACAAAGAAGCATGCGCAAAGACTCTTGGCATAGGTTTGCGGACGCTTTATAGAAAGCTTAAAGCGTACAACATTTCCACCCGGGGCTTCAGTTCGACAGGTTCAAACGGCGGCAAAGCCTTGGAAGGGATTACGCGAAACGCGATGGATGTCCTCATGCGGTATGACTGGCCCGGCAACGTGCGCGAGTTAAAAAACATCATCGAGGGCATGGTAATTATGGCGCGGTCGGGAGCTGCGCTGGACGTAGATGATCTGCCGGAGCATATCCGAAAGGCTGTTGCCCGCCGGCGCGAGTGAAACGGGCGTCTCCTTCAAGCAAGGGAGAGGCGCAAGAAACACAACGCGTGAGGCATGTTCACTTCCACACGCCTCACGCGTTCGTTTTGTTCACTGTCTACGGCGTAACCCACCAGCCGATCGCTCTCCGGCTAAGCTATAGCTTAGCTCCGGCTCTGCTCGGAAGAATCGTCCTCGTTAGGAGGCGTCGTCGTCTCCTCCGTGGCGGAGGCTTCTTCGTCCTTTGGCTGGACCGATTCCTTGAACTCCGTGATGGCCGAGCCGAGGCTCCGTCCGACTTGGGGCAGCTTGCCCGCGCCGAAGATAACCAAAACAATGACCAAAATGATCAGCAGTTCGCCAATACCTGGGTGCCACATGAAAATGCTCCTTACGGTAAGCGCCTTGACGGCCTGCACCGTCACTGTCATTATTATAGCCCCGCCGTGGGGCTTCACGCAACAACGGGGCTATTGCTGAGTATAGCCCTGGCGGCTCTTCGTGTCGCCACCCCATGGAAGGGGTTATTGGTGGGATGTCCTCAGCCCTCCGCGAGGTCCGCCGCACGCTGCGGCAGCGTAAGCGCGCGCAACACGGTCGCGGTGGCCTTGGATTTGTTGAGCACGTAGAAATGGATGCCGGGCACACCGCTCTCCACCAGTTCGTCCACTTGCCGCGTGGCGTAATACACGCCCACGTCGAACTGCCCTTGCGGATCCTCCTCGTGCGCCTCCAGGCGATCAAGGAAGTCCTGCGGCAGTTGCGCCCCGCACAATTTGGCGATGCGCTTGATCATCTTGCTGTTGGTGACCGGCAGAACCCCTGGAACGATCGGCACGTTGATCCCCGCTGTCTCGCACCATTCCCGGAAACGGAAGAAGCAGTCGTTATCAAAGAAAAACTGCGTCACCACCACTTCGGCGCCCGCGTCCACCTTCCGCTTCAGATTGTCCAAGTCCGCGATGGCGTCCGGCGCTTCTTGATGAACCTCGGGATAGCCCGCCACGGCGATGCCAAAATGCGGGAATTCCACACGGATGAGTTCCACCAACTCATTGGCGTAGTTTAGTCCGCCTTCTACCGGCTTGAACTCCGTCTCGCCCTTTGGCGGATCGCCGCGCAACGCCATGATAGCGTCCACGTCCCGCTCCGTCGCCTCGCGCAAGAACGCGCGAATCTCGTCCTTGGTCGCGCCGACGCACGTGAGATGAGCGGCGACCGGCGTTTGATACCGTTCCTTGACCCGGCTGACGATGTCCAGCGTCTTGTCTCGCGTTGAGCCGCCCGCCCCGTAGGTGCAGGTGATATAGTCAGGCTCAAACGCCACAAGGTCATCTAGATTGTGGAAGAGTTCTCTCTCGGACTCCTTCGTCTTGGGCGGGAACAACTCAAACGACAGGCCGAACTTGCTCGGTCCGTATATGTCAGCGATCTTCATCTTACCGCCTTCTGTTGTCATGGCTTGCCCTCTCAGGTCTCCTTACGTTTATTCTCCTACGCCCCTCAGCCACACAGGCATTTTGGCGCGCCGCCCGCCAACCTTTAACGCTGGGCGGCGCATCGGATGAATGGCTCATTATACGGCAAACGCGGGCGCTGAAACAAGCCGTGGGTTGTAATATAGGTATATAGAGGTAAAAAGGAATAGCACGTATATGCGCGCTGGGAATACACCAACTTGAAATCCGCGTTTGTTTGAACCACCCTCATCTTGTTTTATTGCGCTACGCGCCCTTCCGGGGATGCGCCCCGGACAGGCGATGGCGTCCATGTTTCGCCGCCGTCCACTTTCCGCGGAGAGGAATTCTCAATCATGGCCTTTGTCGTAATCAGTTGCAGCCTGAATCCCCAGAGCCGCAGCCGAGCCTTGGCGCACCTGGCCGCCGAACAGATTCGCAGCCAGGGCGGCGAGACCGTCTTCATTGATTTGCGGGACCACGCCTTGCCGTTTTGCGACGGTACGCCGGATAGTTTTACTTCCCCCGTTTCGGAATTGGCGGAAACAATCGCCAACGCCGACGCCGTGTTGCTGGGGCTTCCCGTCTACAACTATGGGGTCAACGCGGCCGCGAAGAACCTGCTCGAACTCACGGGCGCCGCTTGGGAAGACCGCATCGTGGGGTTCCTCTGCGCGGCGGGCGGACGCTCAAGTTACATGGCGCCGATGTCCTTCGCGAACAGCCTCATGCTCGACTACCACTGCCTCATCCTTCCTCGCATGGTCCACGCGGCCGCCGATCAGCTAGACGAAACGGGCCGAGTTCTGGATCCCCAAGTCGAAAACCGCATCGACGCGCTCGTCAAGTCAGCGCTGAGATACGGCCACGCCACGAGAATGATCCAGCGCGAACTGTAGTACAGGCAAGTGGGCGTGGCGGATGACTTCGAGTTAACCGCCGCGCCTTTTCTGCACCCGGCCCCCGCTTCCCCCGCTTCCGCCGCTGCTCCGGGCTCCGGCGCCACCGCCCTCTCTCTGTAAATAGAAATACGATAAATATATAGACTGATGTTTGACATTGGTAAGGGTTTTATGTTGATATTCAATTATATAATTACGTATTGGATTGTGGTTAGTTTCATGCGGACAAGGAAAGGAGGTGGTTAATGAAGCAACTGATTTGCCGCGGCTTCCAGTAGAGCCGTGGTTATCGTGGGTTCAGAGCAGGGTAGGAACGAACGATATTTGACGGAGGAAACTGTGATGCGCAAAGGAAAACAGGGTTTCACGCTTATCGAGTTGCTGGTGGTGATCGCCATCATCGGTATCCTGGCGGCGATTTTGCTGCCGGCGCTGGCGCGGGCGCGGGAAGCCGCCCGGCGCGCAAGCTGCGCGAACAATCTGCGCCAGTTCGGCCAGATCTTTTCGATGTACGCCAACGAAAGCGAGGGCGAGATGTATCCGCCGCAATCTTGGGTTGGCGGGGGAACACAATCGGTCGGGGTGTATCATGCGGGAGAACCCCTATACCCCGATTATTGGACGGACATAAACCTGAAAGTGTGTCCATCTGACTCACGCACGTATGCTGCTGAGAATGTGGGACTTGACGAGGATTTAGAGGAGCAATTTCAGGAGATAATCCAGATCCAACAAGAACGGGGTTACACCAACGACTACATGAGCATGCTCGTTCGGGAAGGCTTTCTCTCCATCCCTGTATCCTATGTGTATGTGGGGTACGCCACGAGCACGACTTCCCAGCTCATGGATGTCATTCACATCATCGCCGGCTGGCCCAATGTACCTTGGCACAGTGGCGGCAACTACCACGATATGAGCGCAGCGTATGAACGGGGCGCTCCTGAAGAATGGCAGGACATCGAGACGTTTGAGAATCCACGTCGGGGTTATGCGGACATCCAGATACAGGATCGAGCCGGGATGATGGCCAGTTTTAGTGGTGGACTCGACACTGGGAACTACTACCGCGACGACGACGGAAGCGTCTTGCCTGACACCTATCCGCGTCTGCGGGACGGTATTGAGCGTTTCTTCATCACGGACATCAACAACCCAGCGGCAGGCGCCGAAGCGCAAAGCAGTATCGCCGTGAAGTTCGACAGTTGGAGTCCGGGCGAACAAGCCGACATCAAGCCGGGCCGCAGCCCCTCCGCTGGAATGATGAATTTCAACCACGTTCCCGGCGGGGCTAACGTTCTGTTCATGGACGGACACGTTGAGTTCATGCGTTTCAATGACGGCTATCCCGTCGAGTGGCTGGATCCCAATAATCCCGAGCATGCGGAGAAGATGGGCACGCAAGCGCACAATATCATGCCGTACGCTGGTGGATTTGGCTGATACCGTCCTTCTGTAGTACGAAGGATGGGGTAAGCGTTGCCTTTTATGAGCGGTTGCCCCGTGTGAGACCGCACACTCCTGACGGGCGTGGCGGGTGACTTCGAGTTACCCGCCACGCCTTTTCCGCACCCGGCCTTGCTTCCGCCGCTGCTCCGGGCTCCGGCGCCACCGCTCTCCCCCCTCCGTAAAAGAAACTACGATAAATATATATACTAATGTTTGACATGCATAAAGGTTTTATGTTTACCTTCGAGTATATAATCATGTATTGGATTGTGGTTAGTTTCATGCGGACAAGGAAAGGAGGTGGTTAATGAAGC
>JBKHFO010000036.1:0-21141 GCA_046540175.1 Candidatus Hydrogenedentota bacterium | reverse complement strand
GGCGAGGGAAAGGACCGATATGATGAACACGGAACGCGAAACCGTCCTGTTCGTGTGCATCAGCAATAGCGTTCGCAGTCAGATGGCGGAAGCCTTGCTGCGTCACAAGGCCCCGGATCGCTTCATGGCCTATAGCGCGGGCTTTGACCCCAAGGACATCCATCCCATGGCGCGTCAAGTGCTGGAGGAGATCGGGGTGTCGATGGAGGGTCAGTACGCCAAGGGTTTGGATGAAGCGCCCGTGGACATGGGCATTCACTATGTGGTGGCGGTCAGCGACGAGGCGTACGGCAAATGCGTCTCCGGTCTGCTTGGCGACGCCGAGCGTTTGTGTTGGCCGTTTCCGGACCCCTTGGCGAAAGGGGGTTCGGAGGAGGAAACCCTGCAAGCCTTTCGTGCCGTGCGGGATGCGATTGCCGGCACCATCGATTTCTGGTTGGAAAGCTAAGCCCTGCGCGGACCGGCCTTGGCAAGTGTTCTAAACCCCTATCCGTCTTTTGCTTCATCTCCCTAGGATTCCGTGAAGAGCCACAGATGGAGAAGCGGGGCCGCCGGCGTTTCTCTAACGCGGCCATCGCATTCCCCAAAAAGACAAAGAGGAAGTAGGCATTATGTCTTGCAGCACCCAATCGAAGCCGCCAACGAAGAAGTCCTCGCTCGCCAAGGGGATGGGTTTCTTTGAACGTTACCTCAGCGTGTGGGTGGCCCTGGCGATCGTGGCGGGCATCGTCCTGGGCCGGTTGGCGCCGGGCTTGGCGGACACGCTTGACGGCATGGCCATCCATGTACATGGCGCGCCAGTGGTATCCATCCCGATCGCCATCTGCCTCTTCTTAATGATGTATCCCATCATGGTGAAGATCGACTTCGCGGAAGTGATCCAGGCGGGCAAGAGCGTGAAACCCGTCAGCCTCACCTTGGTCATCAACTGGCTCATCAAGCCGTTCACCATGTACGGCATATCGCTGTTCTTCCTGGGCACGGTGTTTTACCAGTTGATCGGCCCGGACGCCGTGGACCTCGTGCGGATGCCTTTTGGGCTTGACCTGCCTGTCGGCGCGGAACATGGCGCCGGGACGGTCGTGCTGGTGGAGGGGGGCAAGATGCTCGAAATCCCGTTGTGGCGAAGCTACTTCGCCGGCGCCATCCTGTTGGGCATCGCGCCCTGCACGGCCATGGTGCTCGTGTGGGGATATCTCTCCGGGGGCAATCAGGGGCATACGCTCGTGATGGTCGCCATCAACAGCCTCACCATGCTGTTCCTCTACGGCGCCCTCGGCGGGTTCCTGCTCGGTATTGGCCAAATGCCGGTCCCCTGGGAGGCGTTGCTGCTATCGATCGGCATCTATGTCGCGCTGCCTCTCGTGGCGGGCTATTTCAGCCGGGTTTGGATCCTGCGCGCGAAAGGCGAGGTCTGGTTCAAGGAGCAATTCCTGCACTATCTCCAGCCCGTCACCGTCACGGCGCTGCTGTTGACCCTTGTCTTGCTGTTTTCCTTCCAGGGTGATGTGATCGTCGAGAACCCGCTGACCATCGTGTACATCGCGATTCCCCTGACTATTCAAACGGTGCTGGTCTTCAGCTTAGGCTACGGCGCCTCGCGTATGGTCAAACTGGCTTATGAAGACGCCGCGCCCACGGCCATGATCGGCGCCTCGAACCATTTCGAGGTGGCCTTGGCCACGGCGGTGATGCTTTTCGGCCTTGGATCCGGCGCGGCCCTCGCCACGGTGGTGGGCGTGCTTATTGAAGTGCCCCTGATGCTCGCCCTCGTGGGGGTCTGCCGGCGGACCCAGCATTGGTTCCCGCGGCGGGGAAGCACGGGGGAGATAGCGCCGGATGCCAGCGGATACGCCGCGGCGCCCGCACAGGTTGAGGAATAAGCGTAGGCGGATATGTCATAATCAAAGGAAGACAGGATCTGAAGGTCTCCCAACCCAAAAGGGGCCGCCATGTTTTCCAAAGTTGTCTACGCCACAAGCCTCAGCGACACCTCGCGCCGGGTGGCCGAAAGCCTGGAAGGGCTGCGAACGGTGGGAACGCGCGAAATCGTGCTTGTTCACGCCATGGACCTGCGCGGGGTGGGCGCGCTCTATGATCAGCTCAAGGGGGCCGCTGAGAAAGAACTTGCCAAACAGAAGGAGGTCCTGGAGGCCGCGGGATTCGATGTGAGCCTTGAGCTTCGTTTGGGCCTGCCCTACAACGAGATTCTGGAGGCGGCCCACGAGCACCAGGCCTCGCTCATCGCGGTGCACACCACCGCGGGAAGCCGCGCCGGCGAACTGTTCCGAGGCGGAGTGGCCCATGAGGTCGTCAATAAGTCGACGGCCCCGATGCTTGTGCTCCGGGTGCTGGGGGTGGATGAAGAAACGGACCGTCCGGGTGAGGTTATCTGCGAGGACTATTGTGCTCACGTCTTGTATCCCACGGACTTCTCCGACACAGCGGAACGCGCCTTGGCGTGGGTGGAGCATCTTGTCGGGGCGGGGCGCCCGCGCGTGACTCTCATGCACGTCCAGGACCGCTCGCGCATTCAGCATCATCTCGAGCATAAGTTGGGAGAGTTCAACCGGATCGACAGCGAACGGCTCGAAGCGGTTAAGGCGCGCCTGCAGGCCAAGGGCGAGGTGGAAGTGGACTACGAGTTGTTCTACGGCTCGCCCCCGCAAGAAATCCTCAGGCAAGCCCAAGAGTACGATTACTCCCTCATTGTCATGGGCAGCCAGGGACGCGGGTTCATACAAGAAGTGTTTCTTGGCAGCGTATCGCACAAGGTCATGAGCTATGCGCCCGCGCCTGTGTTGTTGATTCCCGCCGAACGCGGCTAATGCGTGTGCGGGGCGGCGGCGGGCGTTCGCCGCGTGTTTTATGGAAAGGGGTGAAGCATTATGTTGTTCATTGGAGATTTCCTTGGGCGGTTGACCGAAGTCATACGGGACCAGGTTATGGTCCTTCCCCCGGATAGTCTGACCGCGCAAATCTACAATGTTGTCAATATCCTGTTGCAGCTCTATGCGCTGTTTCTTAATACGATGGCCAACGGCGGCTCGCCCGCGTAAGGACCGGCGCTCCGCTTAACGCCGGGGCGCGAACTTTCGGAATCGCTGCGTGAATCGCCCGCTGTTATGGTGTACGCTCGCCTTCGCGGCGGGCATTTATTTGGCCGACGGCGCCCCGGAGGCAGGCGTCTCCCATGGTCTCGTGGCTTGTGGCGTGGGGATCGCCGTGACCGGCGCGGACTTCCTGCGGCCCTCGCTGCGTCACCTGCCCATCCTGCTGACTTTCGCGGGGGCGGGCGCGTTTGTACACGGTCTCCATCACCTCGATTCGCCCGCCGATGCCCTTGGCCGGTACGCCCTCGCGGAGGAAAGCCCCTACCTCACACTGGAAGGCCGCGTCCGCGAGGCCGATATCGTCCTTGACGACACAGAGTACGCCACCCTAATCGTCGATGTGACCGAGGCGCTTGATGACGGGGAGCGGCTCCCGCAGACGGGGCGGGTCCAGGTCCGGTGGTCGGCGCCGAACGGATGGGACAACGCGGAAGAGGGCGAAGCCAGGCCGGTGCTGCCCGGGGAAAAGATCCGGGTTGAAGGCAACGTGGATTACCGGCTCGGACCGGTAAACCATGGCATCCGCGATGTGGAGGATCATCTCCGCCGCCAGGGCGTGCACAGCATGGTGCGGGTGTACGGTCCGGACGGGGTCAACGTGCTGGAGGCGCCCCCCACGCGGCCGCACCGCTATTGGCCCGCGCGATGGCGGCAGCTCCAAGCCGAACGCCTGAGCGGCATCGTGCCGGAGGCGGCCATTCCCTTGGTGTACACGGTGTGGCTCGGCGACCGCCGGCGCGTGGAGGACGAGGATTACGACACCTATCTCCGGGCGGGGACGGCGCACATTCTGGCCGTGTCGGGGATCCATATAGGCATTGTGTTTCTCACCGTGTCCGCCGTGCTTGGCATGTTGGTGAGGAACCGGCGGGTGCGGGCCGTGCTGGTCATTGCGGCGGTTTTTGGGTTCGCGTTGACCACGGGCGCGCGCGTGTCGGCGATGCGGGCGTCGCTCATGGTGGCGGCGTACATGGCGTACGAACTCTTCGACCGGGAGCCGGATACGCCCAGCGCGCTGAGCCTGGCGGGGCTGATCCTTCTCGTCGGCAATCCCGATAGTCTGTTCCAGTTGGGGTTTCAGCTCTCGTTTATGAGCGTCGCGTCCATCCTTCTGTTTCACAAACCTATTGAATACCGGCTTGAAGGGCTGCAAATCCCTTGGGCGATGCGCCAAACCCTCGCGGCTACGCTCGCCGTGCAGATACTTCCTCTCCCGCTTCTGCTTCACACGTTCCATGTGTTGCCTGGTCTGGGGCCGCTGGTCAACCTGGCCGTGGTTCCCTTGCTTACCCTCGTCCTCTGGGTGAGCTGTTTCACCGCCGCCGCGGCCTTTGTGTGGGAAGGCGCGGCCCTCATCAGCGGGCATGCGCTCGGCCCGCTGGTCTGGCTTATCGACAGCGCGGCTGGGGCGGCCACGAGCGTTCCCGGGAGTTACTGGCGCGTGGCGGTCCCGGCGGGGTGGTCCGTGGCCAGCTACTTCGGCGGAGTGGCGGCCGCGTGGTACGGCCTCCGGCGGGGGATGGATCCCCGGCGTTGGGGAGCGGCGCTGGCGCTTGGGCTCGCGGGCGCGCTGCTCTTCTGGCGGCCATGGACGCCGGAGCCGGAAATCGTGGTTCTCGACGCGGGCCATGGCGACGCCATCTTCGTCCGCGCGCCCAGCGGGCAAACGCTCCTTGTGGACGGCGGCGACGCCGGGCGTTTCGTGGACATGGGCGAGCGCGTGGTGGAACCGTTTCTGCGATCGCGGCAGGTGTCCCGGCTGGATTACGTCGCGGTGACGCATGCGCATGGCGATCACATCGGCGGTCTGTTTCATGTGCTGGAGCGCTTCGACGTGGGCCGGGTGGTGTTGCCCGCAACGCCGTCGGGCGAGGACAACGAGGCGGCGTTTATCGCGTTGTGCGAGGCGCAAGGCGTGCCGGTGCAACGGGCTCACCGGGGCATGCGCGTGCCGTTGGAAGGGAGTCCCGCCACCGTGATGCATCCCCCAGAAGACTGGCCAGGCTCGGACTCGTTGAACGGCGATAGCCTCGTCCTGCGCCTGGACTGGCCCGGCGGGGCGATCCTGCTGACGGGAGATGCCGAAAGCAGCGCGGAGGCCGCGATGGCGGACGTGGCGCTGGACGCCGAGGTTATGCAGGTCCCCCACCACGGCTCGGACACATCAAGCACGGCGCCGTTCATTGACGCCGTGGCTCCCGAGGCGGTGTTCATGTCGACCCCAGGGCCGCCTATTCTCAACGAGTCCGTGCTCAGACGCTACGGCGCACGGGACATCCCGATCTGGCGCACGGACATTCACGGCGGGTTGCGCCTAACGGCGGGTGACGATGGCCTTACGATCACAAGCGCCCGCGAAGAACGGGGAACGCTGCCCTCCGGCGCGGCGCCGTGAACAAGTGGCCAACGCTTCACTGCCGATGTTCCGCGGAAGTTTCACGCCGCGATGATCTCATCCCGCACAAAGTGGAGTCGAATTCGTGCAGGCTTCACCGCCTCATCTTCAAAACGGCAGGCAACCGCATCACGAACCATCACGTACAGTTCGTCCAATGTGTCCCCCTGGGTGAAGATGCCGAAGCGGTTGCAAGCGGCGCTGTATCCGCCGGCTTCCTTCTCTTCTGTCACCAAGAAAACGATTTCATCCATCGCCAAAGGCTCCTGATTTGTTAACCACCACAACCGGAACATAGTCTAACATAGAATGCCGGGCCTGCAATCACCGGCCAACGAGTTGCGCACTGCCGAAGCGCCTGTACGATGGCGGTCTCATGATTGCATTCTCTGGATTAGACCACCCACCTATTGTGTTATGACCAAGAGCGGGCGGCTGGACGGGGCCGAATTATTGGGGGAATTGCCTGTCCAGTTGGCGCCGGGCGGCAGGGGGTGCTAAAATCAGGGTATCAAGAACGACAAGCGAATAAACCAAAGGAGCAACGCATCATGCGGCTGTATCAGTATAAGTGCACTCAATGCGAGAAGGAAATGGAACTGCTTGTGCGTGACGGGGAGACGCCCACCTGTCCCTCCTGCGGCTCGACGGAATTGCAGCGTCAGGCCGGGCGTTTCGCCGCTTTAAGCGGGTCGGCCTCCGGCGGCGGCGACATGCCGCCCAGCTGTGGCTGCGGCCCGGGCGGCTGTGGGCTCAACTAAGCGCCATTACGCGCCTTACCCCGCCGGAGAAACCCTGTGATGGCCGAGTCCGATTCGGAACAAGACCGTGCTTCCCTTAAACGTCTCTTCTTGGACGCCCTGGAACGGGTAAACCGGGGGCGGCCCGCGAGCGCCTATCTGCTATTGGCGATTCTCGCCGTGGCGGGACTGAGCACTCACGTGGTGCATATTTTGGACAGTCCCCATCGAATGGCGCTTTGGCTTACCTTGAACCTTGTCTTTTTCTTCGTGGTGTTTGTGCGGGCCGTGTTTGATTGCGGGGAAATCCTGCGGGATTACGTGGTCAACCGTGAAAGGGCCTTTCGCGAGACGCTCGGGGACGAGGAGTTCGTGGAGCGGATGCATCACAACGTGGCGCATGGGGATTGGCCTGTAACCCGGTAAATTGATAGGATTGGATCGCCGCGCTCGGATTGACCTGACGGTGGCATTGCCGCAGGGAAGCGACGAGCGGCAGGCGCTTCTTTTGTGGGGGAGTCTCCAGCTCTTTGGGGGCATCCAAAACGATATTAACAGTAGGAGTGTTAGCCGATGCACACCACCTCCCGTTTCGCGTATGCGCCGCGGCTGTGTCTTGCCGCCGTTCTTGGGGTAATGGGGTCGATCGCGGGGGCCGAGGTAAGCGAACTTCACACGTGGGAAGTCTACGAGGCCGAATGGACGGCGGAAGGTTCGTACGATAACCCGTATGTGGAAGTGCCGCCGGATGCCGGCCAAGACTTGGTGACGGCCGAATTCGTGGGCGTATCGGGCGAGGCCGAGGGAGAAACTCTCGAGGCCGTTGGCTTCTGGGATGGCGGAGACACGTGGCGGGTGCGTTTCGCGCCGCCGCTGCCCGGGCGGTGGGAATACCGCACGCAATCCGATGATCCCGGCCTGGACGGCCAAGAGGGCGTTCTCGATGTCAGCGCGTGGGATGAGGCCGGGAAAGCCGAAAACCCCGTCCGGCGCGGATTCATCCAGGTAAACAGCGAGGGCGAGCGGGCGGGCAGGCATTTCGTCCGCGCCGATGGAACGCCTTTCTTGTGGGTAGGCGACACGTGGTGGAATTGGACCAAGCGCGCCATCGAGTTTTCCACGTTCCAAGAACTTGTGGACGATCGCGCGGACAAGGGATTCACCTTGGGACAACTTTTTGTGGCGGCCAACGGATGGAGCCCTCAGTCGTCCCTGCTGAACGAAGACTTCACGGAACTGGATATTGACCTCATGCGCCGCGTGGACGAGATGATCGCCTACGCGAATTCCCGAGGCCTGACGGTCTGGGTCCACGGCTGGTGGACGCGCGAAAACATGGTGGAGAACATCGGCGCGGAAAACATTCGGCGGTGGTGGCGGTACCTTGTGCATCGGCTGGGCGCGCACAATGTTATTTGGGTGATTGCCGGCGAGTACAACATGCACGATTACGGCGGGTTCGATGTGTCGTTTTGGAAAGACGTGGGACAGCTTATCAGCGATGAAGATCCCTATGACCGGATCATCAGCGCCCATCCCACGCCTCCCGCCTGGGGCGGAGGAGCAGACGCGCCCCAGTGGTCCACCGGCGAGGTCCTCCACGACGAGCCGTGGCTAGACTATAACCAGAGCCAAACCGGCCATGCACGGTGGCGGCAGGAAATGTCCGCCCGGATTATTCGCGCCGGCTACGACCGCGAGCCCGCGAAACCAACCGTGATCACCGAGCCGTGGTACGAGTTCGTGGAAGGCAATCCCAGCGGACGGGAGGTCCGTTTAGGACCCTGGACCGCGATGTTGTCGGGCGCGGCGGGGCATACCTACGGCGGCGGACACGTCTGGCTGGCCCATGTGCCCGAATCCCCCGGCGGCGGGGGCCCGTGGCCTATCGAAGAGGATCCCGGGGTGAATACCCTCGACTACGACGGGGCGGTGTCCATGGGGCATTTCGCCAGCTTTTTCGAAGAGGTCGAATGGTGGAACATGGAGCCGCGGCCTGATTTGATGAAGGAATACCCGGAACCCTATTGCCTAGCGCTCCCCGGCGAGGAATACGTGCTCTATTTGCGGTGGGGCGGAAGCGCCATGGTTGATCTGCGGGACGCCGGCGAAGACGCCGGCCTTGCGTATCGGTGGTTTAATCCCGCCACGGGCGAATACCGGCCGGAACAACGCATCGCGGGTGGCGCCGTTCGCCGTATATCGGCCCCGGAGGATTACCCCGGCAGGACGGAGTTCCGCGATTGGGTGCTGCATATCAAGAGAGCTGAATGAACGGGGAATGGAACCACGGGGGAAATAAGAACCACGGATGTACACGGAATGACGCGGAATAAGAACCACGGATGGAGACGGATAAACACGGATTTGTCTTGGATGGAACCTTTCAGAAGAATCTGAAACTGTTTCGTGAAAGTGAAGCGCATCCATTGGACAGATTTTGTTGAATGGATAAATACAAAACAAATCTATATCGCACTTCGGGTTTATTCCCTCTCAAAATCATTCAGACTGTTCTTGTGGTTTCCTAATCCGTGTATATACGTGTCCATCCGTGGTTCTGATCCTCCGTGGTTGTCTCCCGTTAATCGTGCAAATCATGTCTACTAATCACATCCTCGTCCTCGCCCCGAACTGGCTGGGCGACGCCGCCATGGCCACGCCAGCGTTTCGGGCGCTGCGCCAACGCTTTCCCGGGGCCCGCATCACTGTGGCGGGCCGGCGGGGGACCGTAAGCCTGCTTGAAGGCCTGCCGTATGTGGACGCGTTGGAGCCTCTCCCCGTTAGGCCAGGTCTTGGACGGCTGCTATCCGTCGCGCAACGGTTGCGGCCCATGGCGCGGGATTTGGTTGTTGTGCTGCCCCACAGCTTCCGCGCAGCGTTGCTGGCCCGGCTCACGGGCGCCCGGCGGCGGCTGGGCTACGATCGGGGTGGACGGCGCTGGCTTCTGAGCGATACGGAACCGCCGAACCGCGTTAACGGCCGTATCGAACCTGTCTACATGGCTAGGGAATACCTTGACCTGCTCCGCCCGCTCGGATGCGTTGACGATGGTCAGGGCTTGGAACTGCACGCCGACGAAGGTCTCGGCGCCCGCCTGGCCGCGAAATGGGCGGGGGAAGGGCCATTGGTAGGATTCGCGCCCGGCGCGGCGTTTGGTTCCAGCAAGCGGTGGCCCGCGGAACGCTATGCCGCCGTGGCGGACGCCTTGCGCGAACGCATGGGCGCGCGATGCGTGCTGCTTACGGGGCCGGACGAAGCGGACACGCGGGAGGCCGTGCTCAGCGCCGCGCGGCATCCTCTCTTGGAGCCCGCGTCCAACAGCGGGGGAGGCGTCGATGTGCTCAAGGCCGCCTTATCCCTGTTGGATTTGCTTATCGGGAACGACTCCGGACCCCGTCATATCGCGATCGCATTCAAGGTTCCCGTGATCTGTGTCATGGGGGCCATACGCCCGGTTTATTCCACGGGACCCTACGAACGCGGCTATGTGTTGCGAACGCCCGTGTATTGCGGCCCGTGCCAGCAACCCACCTGCGCCACCGACCACCGCTGCATGCTTCGAATCAGGCCGGAAGACGCCGTGGCCCGGGCCGAGGAGGTCTTGACCCACGGCGCTCGGCCCGTGCTCGAATCGCTTGAGGCCAACGTGCTCGCATGAGCGGCGTTTGGAATCTTGACTTAGCCCCAAGGCATTGCTAAAGTTCACTGCCTAATAGAAATCTTGCCTTCAGCTAACGGCCCCAGCGTGCCTTTTAACGGCCACACGAGGGATCTATGCACCAGTACATCGCCTCGCTAGTCAAGCATCAGGATCTGTCGCGGGAACAAGCGGCCTCGGCCATGGAACTGCTTATGACCGGAGAGGCGCTCCCCACCCATGTCAGCGCCTTTCTGGTGGCCTTGGCCATGAAGGGGGAAACGGTGGACGAGATCACCGGCTTGGCCGAGATCATGCGCAAGATGGCCACCCCCATTCACACGAACCGGCAACCGTTGGTCGACACCTGTGGGACGGGGGGCGACCATTCCAACACGTTCAATATTAGTACCGCGGCCGCCTTCGTGGTCGCTGGGGCGGGGGTGGCCGTGGCGAAACATGGCAACCGCAGCGCCTCCAGCCAATGCGGCAGCGCCGATGTGCTGGAATCTTTGGGCATCAACATCGAGGCCGGTCCGGACCGCGTGGGGGCGTGTATTGACGAGGCCGGGATCGGGTTTCTTTTCGCCCGCTTGCTGCATACCGCCATGAAGCACGTGGCGCCAGTGCGAAGCGAATTGAAGATCCGCACCGTATTTAATATTCTGGGGCCACTTACCAATCCCGCGCGCGCCTGCGGACAGGTGATGGGCGTTTTTGACAGCGCGCTGGTTGAGCCGTTGGCCCATGTGCTCGCCAATCTCGGAGCGCGCCGCGCCTTCGTGGTGGCCGGATCGGATGGGTTGGACGAGTTGACCCTCGGCGGGCCTTCCTTCGTGGCGGAAGCCGTCAATGGAACGGTGAAGACCTACGAGATTGACCCCGCCGGCCTCGGGTTGCCCCATGCGTCTCGCGAGGCCATCGCGGGCGGAGACGCGGAGGCTAGCGCCACTATCTTGCGCGGCGTCCTTGAGGGCAAACCCGGCCCGTATCGCGACGTGGTGGTGTTGAACGCGGCGGCGGGCATCCTGGCGGGCCAAGCCGGCGGGGAGTGGCGGGAAGCGGTCCAAGCGGCCCAGAAATCCATCGATTCCGGGGCGGCCCTGGAAAAATTGGAGCAATTAAGCCGGATTTCTCATGATTCTTGACGAAATATGCGCGCACAAGCGCGAGGAAGTCGCCGCTCAGAAGAAAGCGGTTTCGATAGAAGAACTCCACGAACGCGTCGCGGCCGCCCGGCCCACCCGGCCTTTTCGCGACGCGTTGCGCGCGCCGGGCATTAGCCTGATCGCCGAGATTAAGCGCGCGTCTCCGGTCAAGGGCGTGTTCATGGAAGACATGGATCCCGTGGGCTTGGCGGCCCTCTACGAGCAGGCGGGCGCCAGGGCGTTGTCCGTGCTGACGGATAGCCGCTATTTCAAGGGTTCGCTGGCGGATTTGGTGAACGTCCGCCAAGACGTGACGCTGCCCTGTCTGCGCAAGGAGTTCATCGTTGACGAATATCAGATTCACGAAGCCCGGGCCGCCAACGCCGACGCGATATTGTTGATCGTGCGCATCCTGTCCGACGCGCAACTCAACGAATACCAGGCCTTGGCCCGTTCCCTGGGCATGGCCGTGCTCGTCGAGACGCACGACGCTCGAGAAGTGGAGCGCGCCGTCAACGCGCACAGCCACATTATTGGCGTCAACAACCGGAATCTGGACACGTTCACGGTGGACGTGAACACCACCCTGGAGCTTCGCAAACAGGTGCCCGGCGGCCACGTGCTCGTAAGCGAGAGCGGCATTCAGACCCGCGAGCACATGAGGCGCCTGGAAGACGGCGGCGTGGACGCGGTGCTTATCGGCGAAACCTTGGTGACGAGCAACAACATCGCCGAGACCATCCGGGAGTTGCTGGGCCTTGATGCGAGTTAAGATATGCGGCATTACCAACCTCGACGACGCGATGGCCGCCGTGGAAGCCGGGGCGGATGCGCTTGGATTCAATTTCGCGCCGGAGGCCAAGGCGAAACAACGCTACATTGACCCGGACGAGGCGTTGCGGATTGTCGAGGCGTTGCCGCCCTTTGTGTCCGCGGCCGCCGTGTGTGTTAATGAATCGCTGGGCCGGATTTGGGAATACCTGAGTTTCATGGACGTGGTGCAACTGCACGGCGAGGAATCGCCCGAAATGGCCAACGCCTTGGGCCATCGCGCCATCAAGGCGTTCAGCGCGGGCGAGCGTTTTCAACCCGAATCCATGTTGGCGTTCCGGGTGGCCGGCTATTTGCTGGACGCGTCCCTGCCCGGCCAACGGGGCGGCACGGGCGTCACCTGCGATTGGGCCACGGCCCGGCGGGCCATGGCGCTTGAACGGCCCATCATCCTCGCGGGCGGCCTCACGCCGGACAACGTGGCCGAAGCCGTGCAAGCCGTGAAACCGTATGGAGTAGACACCGCCGGGGGTGTGGAACGCGCCCCGGGAAAGAAGGATCATGAACGAACACGCGCTTTCATCCGAAACGCACGATTATCCCTACCCAGATAGTAAGGGCCGGTACGGGGTCTACGGGGGCAAGTTTGTCCCCGAGACCCTCATGCCCGCGCTGACCGAACTCGAAGAGGCCTACAACCGGGCGAAGGCCGGCGAGGCGTTTCAACAGCGGCTCCGGCGCTATCAGCAGGATTACATCGGCCGGCCGACGCCGCTCTTTTTCGCCGAGCGGTTCACCAACCACCTCGGCGGAGCGCGCGTCTACTTCAAGCGGGAAGATCTCGCTCACACCGGCGCGCACAAGATTAACAACGCCCTCGGCCAAGTGCTTCTGGCGCAAGCCATGGGCAAGGAGCGCATCATCGCCGAGACCGGCGCGGGCCAGCACGGCGTGGCCACGGCGACCGCGGCGGCTCAGGTGGGGCTGGAGTGCGACGTGTACATGGGCGAGGAAGACATGGCGCGCCAAGAACTCAACGTGTTCCGCATGCGCTTGCTGGGCGCGCGGGTCATCCCCGTGACGGCCGGCTCCCGGACGCTCAAGGACGCCATCAACGAGTCCATCCGCGATTGGGTGACGAATATCGGGAACACGCATTACGTCCTTGGCACGGTGCAGGGTCCCCATCCCTATCCCATGATTTGCCGCGATTTCCAAAAGGTCATCGGCGAAGAGACGCGGCGTCAACTCCTTGAACGGGAAGGCCGTCTGCCTGATGTGCTTCTCGCATGCGTGGGGGGAGGCAGCAACAGCATCGGACTCTTCTTCGATTTCCTAGGCGATCCCGGCGTGCGCATGATTGGCGTGGAAGCCGGGGGGCTTGGCATCGACTCGCATCGGCACGCGGCGCGGTTCGCGGGCGGCGTTCAAGGGACCTTGCATGGCGCCATGAGTTACGTCTTGCAAGATATCCATGGCCAGATCCTCGGCACGCACAGCGTCTCGGCGGGGCTGGATTATCCCAGCATCGGGCCGGAGCACGCCTATCTGCGCTCGGCGGATCGGGTGGAGTACACCTACGCCACGGACGATGAGGCCCTGGACGGGTTTCAACTGATCAGCCGCCTTGAGGGCATCATTCCCGCTCTCGAAAGCGCGCACGCCATTGCCCATGCCGTCAAGATCGCGCCCGGCATGAAGCCGGACGACATCGTGGTGATTAACATGTCTGGCCGGGGCGACAAAGACGTGCAGCAGGCCACTCGCTTCATCAACCCGGCGAAGGAGGACCTGTGAACCGGATTGACGCGCGCTTTAACGAACTGCGTTCGCGGGGCGAGACCGCCTTCATCCCCTATATCGCCGCGGGCGATCCCACTTTGGACCGCACCGAGCAATTCATTCGCGATTTCGAGCAAGCGGGCGTGGACGTGCTTGAGCTTGGCGTGCCGTTTTCCGATCCGTTGGCCGATGGCGTGGTGAATCAAGAAGCCGCGCAGCGGGCGTTGCAAGGCGGCGTCTCGCTGGAGGATATCCTGGCCATGGTCAAACGGGTGCGCCAGGGCGGATGCGAGCTGCCCCTGTTGCTCTTCACGTATTTCAATCCTGTGCTCGCCCATGGGCTGGAGCTGTTCGCCGCGGCGGCCGCTGATGCGGGCGTGGACGGCGTGCTGTGTGTGGATTTGCCCGTGGAGGAAGCGGACGAGTACCGCCAGCGTCTCAATGGCAAAGGCATCGCCACTGTGTTTCTCGCCGCCCCGACGAGCACGCCGGAACGCATCAAGCGGATCGCGGAAGCGTCGACCGGCTTTATCTACTACGTCTCCCGCACCGGCGTGACCGGCGTCCAGGAACGTGTGGGGGACACCGTCCAGGGAGCGGTCGGCGCCATTCGCCAGTACACGGACAAACCCGTCGCGGTGGGGTTTGGCATCAGCCGGCCGGAGCAAGCCGCCGAGGTCGCGGCCTACGCCGACGGCGTGGTGGTGGGCAGCGCCATCGTGCGTCTCATCGGGGAGCACGGCAATCACGCCGGCGCCATTGAGCAGGTGGGCGCCTTTGTGCGAAGTCTGGTTGACGCCACCAAGGGCGCAAGGCGGGCCGCCTCATGAGCACGGATGTCTTTGAACTTCTCGAACGCGTGGTGGACAGCGCCTTGGCTCTTGGGGCGAAGGACGCCGAGGCGGTGCATGTGTGGGAAGACGAACTGGAAATTGAAGTGGCCGGCGGCGAGGTGGAAACCTTGGCCTCGGCGGAGGCCGTGGGCGTTGGCGTGCGGGTGTTCACCGATGACCACCGCGTGGGTTTCGCCTATTCGAGCGATATGCCCAAGGGCGCGGAGAACGTCGCCCGCGCCGCTTGGCGGAACGCTCAAGCCAACGACCCCGACGAACACAATTTCCTTCAGTCTGCTACGCGCCAGAGCGAGGACGACTGGAGCGAGGAAAACTTCCGGCGGACGCCGGTGGCGGACAAGATAGCCTTCGCGAAGGCGCTCGAGCAAGAGACGCTCGGCCAGGACGCGCGTGTTCACAATGTGCAACGCGCCACCTATGGGGACGCCCAGTTCACGTTGAGCCTGTACAGCTCCCGCGGCATGCGGCGGCGCTTCAGCGACGCGCACTGCTCGTGCGCCGTCGTGGCGGTGGCGGGGGATGACGGGGCCCAGGAAATGGGGTCGGAATTCGATTTCGCCTACACGTACGGCGCCTTGCGGCCCGATTGGGTGGCCCAGCGTTGCGCGCGCGACGCCGTCCAGCGGCTGGGCGGAACGCCGTGCGACAGCGGCGCCATGCCCATCGTCTTCGAGAATCACGTGGCGGCGCAGTTCCTGCAAGTCTTGGGCGGCGCCATCAACGCCATGAACGTACTCAAGGGCAAGTCTTTGTTTGGCGGCCGGCTGGAGGACAAGGTCGCGGCGGATGGGGTTACCATCGTCGACGCCAACGATGAGCCCAGCGGGATGAACCGTGCGCCGTTCGATGGCGAAGGCCTGCCCGCGACGCGCGCCCTTGTCGTGGAGAAGGGCGTGCTGAAGACCTATCTCCACAACACGTACTCCTCCGCGAAACTGAATCAATCCACGACAGCGAATGCGGGCCGGGCCAGTTTTCGTTCACCCCCCGATGTCTCGGCCAGCAATTGCTACATCCTTCCCAACAACGGCGCCCCGGAGCAGCTCTACGACGGGGTGGACCGGGGCCTGCTGGTCACGGATGTAATGGGGGTGCATACCGCCGACCCCGTCAGCGGAGACTTTAGTTTCGGCGCATCCGGCATGCGCATCGAGCATGGCAAACTGACTCGACCGGTGCGGAGCGTGACGATTGCCGGAAACCTTATTGATCTGCTGCAAAACGTGGACCTTGTGGGAGGCGATTTCCGCTTTTTCGGGGCCTACGGCGCCCCGTCCCTCCGCGTCTCCAACCTGATGGTGAGCGGGAACTGAGGAGCGGGTCCGGCCCGCGCGAGGCAACGCCAATGAATCGAGACCGCCAATGACCGACGATCCCCTGCACGCATTCTTCACCGTGGTGAGCTTCGTCCTCGGCAGCATGGTGGGCAGTTTCCTCAACGTCTGCATAAGCCGTTGGCCGAACGAACAGTCCATCGTGGTTCCCCGGTCCCGCTGCCCCCAGTGCGAGACGCCGCTGCGATGGGCCGATAACATCCCCTTGCTGAGCTGGGTGATGCTGGGAGGCCGGTGCCGGTATTGCGGCCAGCCCATCAGCATGCGCTATCCGCTCGTGGAAGGTCTAACGGCGCTCCTGTTCCTGTTGATCTTTCTGCGCTTTGGTTTCAGCGACGCCACCCCCGTTTACATGGCGCTGGCCGCCGGGCTGGTGCTGGTCACGTTCGTGGACTTGGCCGATTGGACCATCCCGAACGAAGTGACGATGCCCGGCATCCCCATCGGCATCGTGTGTTCCATGTGGGTGATGTTCTATCCCGAGTTTTTTGACGGCGGGCACAGCGGTATGCGGATCGAGTACATCTACGAGAACGTCTTTCATGGCCTTATCGGGGCGTTTGGGGGCGGGCTTTCCCTCTATCTCTTGGACAAGATTAGCCTGCTCGTGCTCAAGAAACCCGGCATGGGATTTGGCGACGTGAAGCTGTTGGCCATGTTGGGGGCGTTCTTCGGTTGGATTGGCGTCATCATCATTGTCGTGGTCGCCGCCACGATTGGCGCGGTGGTAGGTATTACGATAATCATGATCGAGCGCGCCCGGGGAAACACGGAGGCCGAGCACTATATCCCCTTCGGACCGTACCTGTCCCTTGGCGGGCTGGTGATGATGTTCTTTGGCGGCGAGCTTTTTCAATGGTGGCAGATGGTCACCGCGCCGCCCGAGCCCGGCGTCATGCTCTCCACCCTATGGCAAGCCGCGGCGGCGCATTGGCTCGGATAAAGAAGAACCACGGATCAACACGGATTTGGATTTGTTCATAAGCGTTTTCCTCAAATCGCCGGATACGGCGGATGCCGGCTGTTTACATCCCCCGGCCCTTTGGGCCACCCCCTTTGAAGGGGGAATTTCCGCTCTCCATTCCCCCTTTGAAGGGGGACTAAGGGGGATGTACCACCGCTCCTTCCCCCTGGGGATCAAGGGGGATGTTATTCCGTGGAGCAGCGTGGTGATGTGTAGTATTGAATCGAAATCCGTGTGAATTGGTGGTTCTATCGCGCAGTTTATGATAGGGAGGTTGTTGCGTGCTGACGTTTTATTCGGCCGGGGAATCCCATGGCCGCGGAATATTTTGTTTTCTGGACGGGTTTCCGGCCGGGTTGCGCCTGGAGCCGGAGGACGTGAACTTCTGGCTGGGCGAACGGCAGAAGGGCTACGGCCGGGGCGGCCGGCAGAAGATCGAGCGGGACGAGGCCGATATCCTGTCGGGCATGCGCGGCGGTTACACGCTGGGCAGTCCCATTCTGATGGCCGTCTGGAATAGAGACTTCGACAACTGGCGTGAAGCCATGGACCCGTGGGAGCCGCCCAGGGGAAAGGGCTCGGAAAAATTTGTCCAGCCCCGGCCCGGCCACGCCGACCTCTCCGGCGCGTTGAAATACGACCAGGATGATTGCCGCAACATCTTGGAGCGGGCCAGCGCGCGGGAGACCGCGGCCCGCGTGGCGGCCGGCGCCTTTTGCCGCAAATTGCTCGCTGAGTTTGGAGCCGGGGTAGCGGGACATGTGGTGAGCATCGGTCCCGTGGAAGCCGATACGGAAGCCGTTCCCAGCGCGGAGATTCACGAACGCAGCCTGCAATCCGATGTGCGCTGTTGCGATCCCGTGGCCAGCGAGGCCATGATCGAGGCCATCAAGAAGGCGAAACAAGACAAGGACACCTTGGGCGGCGTCGTGGAAGTCCGGGCATGGGGCATGCCGCCCGGGCTTGGCAGCCATACTCAGTGGGACCGCAAACTCGACGCGCGGATCGCCCGCGCGATGATGAGCATCCAAGCGGTGAAGGGCGTGGAAATCGGCATCGGCTTCCGGGGCGCGGACCGGCCGGGCAGCGCATTCCACGACGAGATCGTCTTCAACAGCGAGAGCGCGGAAGGGCTTCGCTACCGGCACCTCTCCAACAACGCCGGCGGCACCGAAGGCGGGATGTCCACGGGCGAGGAAGCCGTGGTCCGGCTCGCCAAGAAACCCATCTCGACCCTGATGCAGCCCCTTCGCACGGTCAACATGGAAACCCACGAACCCGCCGACGCCATCCGCGAGCGGAGCGATACCTGCGCCGTGCCCGCGCTCGCCATCATCGCCGAGGCGGCCCTCGCCATTGTGCTCGCCGAGGCCTATATCGAACGATTCGGCGGAGACAGCGTGGGCGAAATGAAACGCAATTTCGACGGCTACATGGCCGCAATCGCCAAGCGGTGAGCCCGCCGGAGGGATCCTATGAACAAGCAGAACATTCCCACACTACTGCCACTTGATGAAGGCTATTTCCCCCGCATATGGGGCGGACGCAGGCTGGAGAGGTTGTACGGGAAACCGTTGCCTGAGTCCGAAACCATTGGCGAAGCTTGGCTGGTGAGCGATCATCCGCAGCATGAGAGTATCGTCATGGACGGCCCACGGAAAGGGGAAACCCTCCGCTCGCTTTTGGAGGAGGATGCCCGCTACATCCTTGGGTCTCACGCTCAAGTCACGGTTCACGGCCGGTTTCCGCTGCTGCTCAAGCTGCTCGACGCCCAGGACGTGCTCTCGGTCCAGGTTCATCCCGACGACGAATGCGCCAAACGCTTGGGCGAGCCCGATGTGGGCAAGACCGAGATGTGGCACGTGCTCCACGCGGAGCCCGGCAGCGAACTCATCTGCGGCCTGGATCCCGGGGTGACGGCGGAGCAACTGGAGGGCCTCGTCTCGGATGGCCCCGCCTTGGAGCGCGCGATGCAGCATGTTGGCGTGAATCCCGGGGATTCCGCCTTCCTCCCAGCCGGGACCGTGCACGCCATCGGAGCTGGGTTGGTGCTCGCCGAGATTCAGCAGAACAGCGACATCACCTACCGTCTCTACGACTGGGGACGCGTGCAAGCCGATGGTACGCCCCGTGAACTGCACATCGCCAAGGCCCGGGAAGCGATTCGCTTCGGCGAGGAGCACCCCGGCCTCGCCCAGCCGCTAATCCTGCCGGCGGAGGGCGGCGAACGCCAGATCCATGCGGCCTGTCCTTACTTCGCGGCCGAGCGCGTGGATCTCACGGGAGCCATGCCCCGCGCCACGGCGGGAACATCCTTCCACATTGTCCTTGCGCTGAGTGGCAAGCTCATCCTCTCCGCCGAGGGAGCTTCGCTAACCGTGCCGCCCGGCAAGGCCGTGCTCATTCCCGGCGGCGCCGGAGCCTACACCATCGAGGGCCACGGGAGTTTTCTCGACTACTATGTGCCCAATCTCGAAGCCGATATCATTAAGCCCGCCCGCCACGAGGGCTATACGGATGAAGACCTGCGCGTTCTCAATCCCCGCCTCGTGTAGGGAGGGGCGGCCACGGCGGCGCAGCCGAAGGGAAGCGGAGCCTCATGAGGATGTGTCCGCGTTGAGGGTGATTTCGAGCAAGTCCTGCTGTATTGCTTCGAAGAGAGGGCTAACGGGGGCGCTTTTTGAATACCGGCCCGTGGCCATTTCGAGATGCGTCCAGCCAGGCCACAGCCGTATGCGATCCGGATTCACCAGGGTGTGCTGTTCGATAAGATCCATTCGAAGCCGAAGAGGTGGCACGGGAAACTGACCCCCACGAGCCCAAGCAAAGAGGTTTCGTAGCTGAGTCCTTCGTCCTTGCCTCCAGCAGTCGTTGGCTCCTTTCGACGGGGCTGGTTTAAGGCGTCTTTTTACATGGACTCTCCGCCTAAGGTGTTTTCTTGTGCAATATGTAGTGTCTGTATGTATTTTAGTATGTTTAGTAATCAATATACAACGTATCTGTCTTGATACATTGAAATTCCGGCCGGTGCGCGGCGTCTCCCTCGTATGCTATCCTTACGTTTCTGCATGGGGAAAAGAGACCAACCGAAAATGAGTAAAGAAGCATCAAGCGAACCTTCTACAGAGAACGGCTTGATATTGCGGGACCACCTGGCGATTGAGCGGACCGTTCTGGCAAACGAGCGCACCTTCCTCGCGTACGTCCGCACGGCGCTGACCTTCCTTGCGGTCGGCGGAACGCTGCTTCACTTGTTCGCTAGTTGGGCGTTCTATGTGCTGGCGGCTGTCCTTCTGGTGACGGGCCTAGCGCTGTTGGCGATAGGCGTAGGCCGGTTCCTTGTCATCCGCAAGCGTCTGCGTGGAGGCGCGCCGCGAGATATCCCGGAAACGACAGGAGGCGATGAAAGGGAGGGTTAGTGAGAAACGGCGCGATCGTTTCGATTCACCACCTCAATTGCTGCACGAACCGGCCCAGGGTTGGGCGTTTCTTCAACGGCCAAACCCCGTGCAGGGTTGTAACGCACGTGCTTCTTTTGGAAACGGACCGGGGGCTGATATTGGTGGATACGGGGATGGGGATGGATGACGTAACGTTTCCTGGGAGATTGGGCCCCATGCGTATTGTCAACCGGCCGCGCCTGGATGAGACCGAGACGGCTTTGAAGCAGATTGAGCAACGTGGTTTTCGGGCCAATGATGTGCGGCACATCGTGATGACCCACCTGGACCTTGATCATGCCGGCGGGCTTCCCGATTTTCCGGCCGCGGCGGTTCACGTATGGAAACCGGAACTTGAAGCCGCGATGAAACCGGAAAACCGTAAAGAAAGCGTGCGATACCGGAAACCCCACTGGGCGCATGCGCCGAACTGGGTGGCATACGGCGAAGCTGGGAAAGAACCGTGGTTTGGGTTGGACGCTATCTGGAATCTCAAGGGGCTTCCGCCTGGAATCGGGCTAATCCCTCTGCCCGGGCATACGCGGGGGCACTGCGGCGTGGCGATTCACACGGGAGAGCGGTGGCTCCTGCATGCGGGGGACAGCTATTATTGCCGCAAACAGCTTGATGAAACCCCGCGCACGCCTTTTCTGATAGGGGTATTCCAGCGTTTGGCCCATGTGGACTTTGAGATGGCCATGCGAACGAAAGCCAAGCTGAGAGAACTGGCGTTACGCCACAAAGACGAAATCACGTTCATGTGCAGCCACGATACGGCGGAATTTGAGTCGTTGTCGAAGACGAAAGTGCGATGAATTGCTTCGCCGGGCGCAAAGTCCATATGGCAAGCCCGTACCGCCGGCATCTTGTCGGCTTTCAAGCACAATTCCCCCTTTGAAAGCCTGTCCCCGCGAAAGCGGGGATCCACAGGGCGTGTGCTGCTCTCGGGATTTGGATCCC
>JBKHFO010000035.1:0-21176 GCA_046540175.1 Candidatus Hydrogenedentota bacterium | reverse complement strand
GACGACGAGTTGCTCTACCTGCCCAACGAACAACTGCTCACCCATTTCACTGGGGGCATGAGCAGCGTGGTGGCGAGTTTTCTGTGGCTCCAATGCATTCAGTACACGGCCGAGACCTTCCGGGAAGACCGCAAGCTGGAATGGCTCGCCCACATGGGCCGGACGATCACGCGGCTCGATCCCCATTTCGTCGACGTATACCGGTACGGCGGCGTCTTCCTCGCCTCCCTCGAAGCCGACGACGACGCCAGCATCGACCTCATGCGCCGCGGCATGCGCCATAATCCCCAGGATTGGGGCTTGCCTTATGAAGTCGCCATGGTCTATCTTCTTAACCGCCGTGACCATCCGGAATCCGCGCGGTTGGGCGTGCAGTACATGCACATGGCGATGGCCACGGGCAACGCGCCCGAATTCCTCCAGGCCGCCGCCGAGGGGCTTCATCTCAAGCATGATCTGCCCGAGCTGGAGCGGGCGATGTGGGAGGATGCGCTGGAAACCGCGGAGGATGACCTCATGCGCGACATAGCCCGCCGCAAACTGAAGGAACTCGATATCCGCGAACTTTGCCGGGAGCTTACCGGCGTGGTCCAGGCGTACGCCAAATACGCGGGGCGCGTCCCTGACCGTTTGGAGACGCTAGTGGCCGAGGGCTTGCTCGCGGAGATCCCGGCAACGCCGTTCGAAGGCGAGTTCGTCATCGATTCCGATGGCGATGTGCATCACACCGTCATCCTCGACGATTTGCTTGAACGGCGCTTGAACCGGATCTCAACGTCCATCGCTCGATTCCGGGAAGAACACGAACGCCCGCCCAAAAGCCTGGATGAGCTGCTCGATTCCGGGACCGTTTCCCACATTCCCAGCCACCCCTATCCCGGCAAGACGTGGGAGTACGATTCCGCCGAGGGCGAAGTTAGGGGTTAGGCGCCTGGTGCTCGGTCCGCCTCAAATTTGTAAATACCCCGTACCGCCGGCATCTCACCGGCTTTCAAGCTCAATTCCCCCTTTAGCGCTGACGAGGCGCTATATCCCCAGCGCACGCTCCAAGCGGTAGCTCTCGGGCATATCAAGTTCGAGCGCGCGTTCATAGGCTTCGCGCGCCTGTTCGGGCTGTTCCAACTCCCGGCCCAAGACCCACGCCAAGTTGAACCAGCCTGGTCCGTAGTCCGGGGCGCCTTCGGTCAAGTCTTCGGCCCGTTCGGCGGCCTGCTGGTATTGGCCGAGGTGGATCTGCGCGACGATCAAGCCATTCGCGGCGTCGAGCGAATCGGCGTCGAGCGCGAGGGCTTCGTTGAAAAGCGCCGCGGCATGCTCGTAATCCTCGCGCAGCATCCGGCTGTAGCCGGCTTCATAGGCGCCGCGGGCGGAGGGTTGCAGGTCCAACTCATGCAAGAGCCCGGCGGTGGCGCCTTCCACCTGTTCTTCGAAGGCCTGCTTGAAACGTTCGCCGTCCTCGGCCAGCCACGAGTCCAGCGCCTCATCCTCGGTGGTGAATTCCGGCCAACCAATGCGCGGCGTGTAGGTGCGCGTGGGATCGCGAAGCTCGGTGATAGCGAGCAACGGGCGATCGACGGAGATGAGCACCCGCCGCCACTGGGCATGGTGCGTCTCCAAATCGAACAGATCCCCCTCAATCCGCACCACCATTTGCGCATCGGCGCCGTAGAGGCCGCGAGTCATCCGCAGGTCGAGCACCGTCTCATAGCCCTGACCGGCAAGAGAGGAGAAACGGGCCTCGCGGGCCTCGCGGGCGTTAGCGTAGCCCGCCGTGCTGAAGGGAGGCCGGACGCGATCCAGCTCATCGGGATAGGCGTCTTCGAGGGCCCGCGCCACTTCAGTCTCCAGCACCGAGCCCGTGTCGTAGGAGCCCAGCACTTCCCGCAATTCCCGGCGGTAGCGATCGTTCACGACGGCGTCCACCCCGGCTCCCATGAGAGCTACCGAGCTGTGGAGCACTTGGATGCTGCGCCGCACGGGAGACACGGCCACCACCATGTCCTCGGGGGCGACCCGGCCTGACCACGCCGCCTTGTCGGATTCGATAAAGGCCTCCGAGTTATCGGGTAAGGTGGTGCAGCCCGTCAGCAGCGCGATCACGGTGACGGCCCCAGCGCACAGAAAACATCGAGATAAGACACTGTTCACAGCTATTCCCTCCAAATAAGTGACCCCAGGCACGTTCTTAAAGACGATAGTTTACACGAACTTTGGGCGGGCGGCCAAACACGTAGGGCCCACAACAGCACGTAGGGCCCACAACAGGGGATTTCCAAAAACTCGCTCATCCCGAAAACACGCTCGATAAACGCCAATTCTGAGGCCATTTTGGGCCATTGTGCGGAGTAAACTGACCCATGCGGGAGTTTTTGGAAATCCCGAACAGCAAGAAAGCCGCGCCCGAAACAAGCGGGCGCGGCGCTAGTCTAACTCAAAGAAGAAACGCGCCTTTCCTTGGCGGGAGTAGAAACCGATTACGGCCAGGGGGCCAGCGTATTCGCCGGAAACCAGCGGCCGGGAGGTCTGGCTGGCGGCAAGCCCGGGGACGGCCCACGCGGAGGACGATCCCGATCTCCCCGGGCTCGAGGATAATGGCGAATGGCATCTTCTGGAACTCGACGCGCGCCATATACGCGAGACGTACCCCGATGTGAATGTCCTGGAGGGGTCTCGCTTCTGGGTGGAGGACTCTGGCTGCGTGGAAGAAAGCCACGCGTTGGAACTGGATGAGGTCAAAATCCTGCCGAACGATGAATAGAGACTGGAAGGGAGGTAAGAGACCTATTCCAGGCTGACGTTCGCTTCGGATGGCCATTCTACAGTGATCGGCAGCGCCCCGGCATCGATCTCGACCTGTTCACCAGTTAGCGAGGCCGCGTTGCCCATGGCGTCGAACTGCTGGATGGCGGGCATGTCACCCACCAGTGTAATGGGTTCGCCGTTTGAACCGTCAGGCCGGAACGCCGTAATCAATTGCACGCCGTCCCGCGTGAACTTGTAGAGATGCAGGGTATCGGATAGGTGCAGGGCGCTGGAGAATTCCGCGCCGGCGTAGATGTCAATCAACGCCGAAAGCACACCGTACGTGAAGCGGGGGGCCATGAAGTAATCCAGATAGCCCCAACATCCATTTTCGACACGTCCGGGGCCACGCAAGATGTCCCGGCTGCGGTAAATGGTCACGCCGCGATGCCCCCGCGTCCAAAAGTATAGCGTTTTCTGCACTGCGTCGATTGCCTGCTGGCGATCCTGGTCGAGCCGCCACGCGCGTGAACCCATTTCGGTGTTGACCCAAACGGGATCCGTATATCCCGCCTCCTCGTGAAGCGCGGCTATCTTCTCATACTTTTCGATGCAATCCAGAAGAGGACCGTGGGTGTGGAAGGTGACCCAGTCCACTATGGGTTTAAGCTCGTGAACAAACACTTCCAGCCGGTCCGGAAGCTCGCCGGTGTAGCCGCCCGCCGAAAGCGGCAAGTCAGAGGCCTCGCGCTTGAAGGCTTCGTATCCCCAACGGTAGTGTTCGACGTACTCTTCCGCCGAACCAAGCCAGAAACTCTCGTTGTCAGGCTCGTTCTGTATCTGTACGAAGAACGCCTTATCGGCCCAATCCTGGGCCGCTTCCTTAAAGTCCGCCTGGGCAGCCGACTCGGTTCGAGGAAGGCGGAAATCCACGTCGGCTTCGCCCGCCATATCCTCATAAGCTGGATCAATTTCGCCTCGCGCGAACACCTTCAGATGAAGCAGAAAACCGGTGTCGTCGTAGAGTGAAATTCCTTCTTCGTCCGCTGTAAGCCGGGCTACTTGAACGCCAAGGCGAGCGTTAAGCTCGGCTTCCAGCTCGGCCGTTCCTTCCTCGCCAAGCTCGGGCAGGAACGCTGGGCCGATCTCGTTGCTCCAATGCATGCGGCCAGGAAAAACGGCGGTCCCAATGAAGAACTCCCCATCGTTCCAGATCTCCCGCTTATCACGATTATCGCTCACCGCGCCAACACTGCGAACCAATCGGCTGACGCACTGCTCGCCGTCAAAGCGGTCAAGCGTGAGCAGATAAACGCCGCGGCCTTCGATCTCGAAGCGGACGGGTTCGGTGAAGGGTATATCAAAACCATGCCTGGCGATGGGCCGGTTGCGCCAATCCCACACGGTTAGCACGGCGCGATCCCCAAGTTCAGGGTCTCGTCCCGTCAACGTCATGTCGATGGATTCGTCCGGCTCTACAATCCAAGCGTAGCGTTCTTCCGGCTCAATAGTCATGGAATCGGCCGTTATGATCGCATCCTCCATGTCTGTTACATGGAGCCGCGGCACGCCCTCAAGGCCGGTTTCGGAAAGGCCGGGACTCATTGGAATAACGAGAGGCTCATCGGCATGCGCGTATGCAATAGCGCAAAGAGCGATCCCGGCTATTGGAATGGACCGGATGGCCGTCCGGATCCACGCCGTTTCGGCTTTCGCAAGAGGTTTGTTCACCAATAACTCCCTAGCCTCTCCCGATGCTTATCGCAGTTGTTGCCCAAAGCCGATGCGTGAGGGGGCCACCGTTTGAAATGACAAAGCCGCTGGAAAAGGAGGGAGGTCTTCCCTTAGCGGGAATAGAAACCAATGACGGCCTGGGTGCTGGCCTCGAAGGGGATCGTTTCCTGGTTCGGCAGCGCGGTCATACGCCCCTCGAAGGATTTTGGCGCCCGTTCGAGGTACTCTGGCATTTTCCGCGGCGCCTCCTCGGCGCCCTCCGACAGCATGGGGATCTTCCGGCTGCGTTCCCGCACCGCTACGCTCATGCCCGGCATGACGCGGAAGGAGGGGATGTCCGTCTTCTTCCCATTGACGAGAATATGGCCGTGATTGACGATCTGGCGCGCGGCGTGAATGCTTGGGGCGAATCCGAGGCGGTATACAACGCAGTCCAACCGCGATTCAAGCAGCATCAAAAGGTTGGCGCCGGTCACGCCGCCCATTTTCTGAGCTTTTGCAAAGGTTCGCCGCATTTGCTTCTCCAGCAAGCCATAATGCGTGCGAATTTTCTGCTTTTCCCGGAGTTGCTCGCCGTAAACCGATAGCTTCCGCCGCTGGTTCTGTCCATGTTGGCCCGGGGCGTACGGACGCTTGGCGGACGGGCAACGCGGGCTGTTCCAGATGCAGCTTCCCAGACGCCGGCAAAGTTTGTGTTTGGGTCCCAGATATCTTGCCATGAAACGTACTCGTTCCTTTTCTTGCCTGTTGGTGTTTAGGATGAAAAACGCGGCGCTCCCTCCACGGGCCGGGAGACGCGGAACACACACTTATGACCGGAGCATACCATCCGGAAGGTATGCTATGCTAGCAAAAGAACGGGGTGAAGTCAAGAAAAACGCGCGCGAAGATTGAGGAGGGTTTCCATGAGTCTTCACAAGCGGCCGGTACTGCTTTCGTTCCTGGTGGTGGGCGCAATGATAGCGGCGGTCATGGTCCAGCGGATGCTGGGGCCGCACCGCGGCTATGAAGTGGACCTCGTGGAGGCGGGCGCGGGCATGGAGGCGGAGACGCTGCGCGTGGGCGCGGCCAAGCGGGACATTACGCCGGACCTCGACGCCTATGATCGGTATACTGATGTCAGCGACAGCGGACACTACGAACCTCATCGCGGCGACACCTATGAAGACAGGATAGGCTCGGGCCGGTTTGAGCCGGTCTGGCTGGGCGGATTCAGCTACAACCGGCCCGCCACGGACGTGAACGACCCCCTGTGGGCGCGGGCGGTGGCCTTGCGCAATAACGGCGTGACGGTGGTGCTCGTGAGCTTGGACAGCGTGGGCATCTTCCAGGACCGGTTCATCGGCATGCGCAAGGCCGTGGATCCGGCGCTCGGGGTGGACCACGTGGTGTTTTCCAGCACCCATACCCATGCCGCGCCGGACACCATGGGGATGTGGAGCTACCAGTATGTCATGGATCGGCTCGACGAGGCCTATATGACGCTGGTCCACGATCAGACGGTAGCGGCCATTGAAGAGGCGGTGCGAAACCTGGAACCGGCCGAGGCGCACTATGCCCATGTGGAGATCGCTCCCGAGGGTTTCGTGCGGGACTCGCGCAAGCCGATTGTGTACGACAGGGTGCTGGGCTGCATCCGTTTCACGCGGGAAGGCTCCGAGGATACGATCGCGACCGTGATGAACTGGGGTAACCATCCCGAGGCGCTGGACGGCTCCAACACAGTGATCACCAGCGATTTCCCGCATTACTGGCGCGAGGCCGTGGAGAACGGCCTTCCTGGGCCCAACGGCATAAACGGACTTGGCGGCATGGGCGTGTTTTTCCAGGGCATGTGCGGCGGCCTCATGACGCCGCTCGGCATCGAAGTCCCGCATCGCTCGGGAGAATGCCCGGTGTCCGAAAACTCTTTTGAGAAGGCGCGGCGCCTCGGAGAAAACCTCGCCATCAAGACGGTCGAAGCGCTTACCGGCCCGGATGTCCGGACCATGGAGCGGCCGCGTCTCGGCTTCGCCGCCAAGACCGTCTATGTTCCCATCGAAACCCCTCATTTCCGGTGGGCCGTAAAGCTCGGCGTGCTGCACCCCGGCTGGTTTTGGGGCGATGCGCGGACCGAGATCAACGTCATCCGGCTGGGGGAGGTGGAGATCCTCACCACGCCAGGCGAACTGTATCCCGAGATTGGCGATGGCGGCGTCGAATCGCCCGAGGGCGCCGATTTTCCCGGCGAACCCGTGGAAACCCCGCCGTTGCGCGAGGCGATGGGAGGCGAACTCAATCTCGTCTTCGGGCTCGCCAACGACGCCATTGGCTACATCATCCCAAAGACCCAGTGGGACGTGGAGCCGCCTCACGCCTACGGCCGCGACCGGCCCCAGTATGGCGAGAGCAACAGCGCGGGTCCCAACGTGGCCCCCGTGCTGCACCGGGAAAGCCTGGAACTGTTGGAGCGTTTTCATGAGGCTTGGCGGCGGGCGGAAGCGGAATAAGGGAGGTTGGGGCATGCCGGACAGCAAGGGCCATTGCGTAATCATCGGAGCGGGCGTGGTGGGCGCCTACATCGGCGCGCATCTTTGGAGGCACGGGCAGGCCGTGTCTTTCGTGGTGCGCCACGAGCGATACAAGGCCCTGCGCGAAGAGGGCATCGTTCTTCAACTCAACAAGGAGACTATCGCGATCCCGCCTCAAGACATGGCCTTCGCCGGCGAAGCGGCTGATCACCCGGAAGGGAGCGAAGCGGCCCTCCACGGCGGCAAGGCGCTCGTCACCACCGAGCCTGAAACACTTCCCGAAGCCGGCTACGTGTTCTTATGCGTGCCCAGTGACAAACTCGCCGGCGCTTGGACAGCCGCTGACCCGTTCCGGAATAGCCGCGCCGAGGCGGTGGTGTGTTGTCCCCTCTGGGAGACATCCGTGCCGCGGATCCCTGGCGGATTCGCTGGTCTTCACTACCTGCTGCCGGGGATTTCGGGCGTGTGGGAGGACGGGAGGATACACGGCCGGGCCGGCAAGACAACCGTTGGTCCCCTCGCGAACACGGACGCCGCGCAAACGCGCGCGTTGGCGGATCGTCTGTGCGGGGCGGGCATCCCAGCCAAGGTGGATCCTGATCTGCTCACCCATATGCAGGGCATCCTTGCGGTGGGCATGCCGTTCCTGCTTGGGATCGGCGTGGCGGGGTACGCGCTGGATGCGTTCACGCGCGATGGCGCCCTCGTGCGGCGAACCGCGGCGGCCCAACGCTCCGCCGTGCGGATCCTGGAGCGAATGGAGGCGCCCCTGGGGTTGCCGGGCCACGCGGTGAAGCGGCTGCCGCCGGGACTGCTCGCATCGTTGTATCGCGTCCTGCCTTACTTCGTGCGGGGCTTGTCCCGGCAAATGATCGAGGTCCACTTCAAGAAAGTCCACACGCAAACGGTTTACCTCGTGCAGCAGCTCCTCGACGCGGAGACCGAGCCCGGCCCCCATTCCGAGCCCCTGCGGGACCTGCTCAAGCGCTGCCGATCCGTCTGAGCCGTGGCGCAGAGCCATCCGGGCGCCGGTTTGTCCACGCGGCGTGCCGGGCTGTTTCGGCCCTCTCGGCCGTGTTCGAAAGCGCGCCCGGACCGTCGCCAATGCTTTGGCTGATTTGACACTAACGCCGGGCTTTGCTAGGGTGCTTTTCTCAGGCTGCCTAAGCAGCAAGGGGGTGGGGAAGCGCCCTTCCCGCGGAAATGCGCGCCGGAACGCGTGGTTTCCAATACTCTATACTGAACATCCGGCGGTGCGGCGCTTCAAGTTTGGTCTGGCCCCTTATCCCTCCAGTGCTCCGCGTTGCGTACCGGCAAGGTGTTTCCAGGGGGTAGGGCCGATATCCCCCTTAACGGGGAGTGTCAAGGCGCGGAGCTAACGCTCCATAATCAAGAAAGGAGAAGGCACAATGCCAAGGATTCTGGCTCTTGATGGTCTCGCTGAAGAAGGCGTTAACGTGTTTCAGAACGCGCCGGATTTTGAGGTGGACGTTAAACCGGCTCAGAAGCCGGACGAACTCGCCCAGATTATCGGTGATTATGACGGGTTGGTGGTGCGCAGCGGGACGAAGGTGACCGCCGAGGCCCTCGCCAACGCTGAGAATCTCAAAGTGATCGGCCGCGCGGGAGTGGGCACGGACAACATCGACAAGGACACGGCCACCAAGATGGGGATCGTGGTCATGAACACGCCGGGCGGCAACACGATGTCGACGTGCGAGCACGCCCTGGCGTTGCTGTTCTCGCTGTGCCGCAACATCCCTCAGGCGCACGCCTCGATGGAGGCTGGGCGCTGGGATCGCAAGTTGTTCATGGGGACCGAGGTATGCGGCAAGACGCTGGGCATCGTGGGCGTTGGCCGGATTGGCGGAGCCGTGGCGAAACGCGCCCAAGCCTATGAAATGAACGTCGTGGCGTATGATCCCATCTTGACGAAGGTCAAGGCGGACGCTTTGGGTGTGGAGCTGATTTCGCTGGATGAGTTGCTGGAGCGCGCGGATTTCATTACGGTCCATGCGCCCAAGACCGAGAAAACGAATAACATGATCCGGAAGGAACACTTCCAAAAGATGAAGAACACCGCCCGGATCGTCAATACCGCCCGCGGGGGCATCGTTAACGAAAACGATCTAGCCGAAGCCCTTAAGAACAAGGAGATTGCCGGGGCGGCGCTGGACGTATACACCAAGGAGCCGGTGGAGGAGAATCCGTTCATCGGCTTGGACAATATAGTCATGACGCCCCACTTGGCGGCCTCCACCGAGGAGGCGCAAGAGACGGTGGCCGTGGATGTGGCCCAGCAGATGGTGGATTACCTCACCACTGGGGCCATTGTCAACGCGGTGAATGTGCCCTCCCTGGACGCCAAAATGCGCAAAAAGCTCAAGCCCTTGCTCTATCTGGGCGAACGGCTGGGGCAGTTCCTGGCCAGCTATATGGAAGGCGCGCCGGATTCCATCGACATTGAATATCACGGTGATGTCGGGGTGCGGGATACGTATCCCATTACCGCCTCCATCCTGACCGGATTCCTTACGCCGATCGTGGATTCGGTCAACGTGGTGAGCGCGCCTTCGCTTTTGGAAGAACACGGAATCGATTTCAGCGAGACCCGCAAGGCGAAACCTTCCGATTACGCTTTCCAAATTCTGGTCAGGGTCAAAACGGACCAGGAGTCCCACTCCGTGGCGGGCACGTTGTTCGGCGAACAAGATCCCCGGATATGCAGCATCAATGGATTTCGCGTCGATGCGGTCCCCGAGGGCTGGATGTTGATTTGCATGAACGAGGACAAGCCGTCCGTGTTGGGCCGCGTGGCGTTGACCATTGGAGAATCCGGGGCGAACATCGCCAATTTGGTGTTGGGCCGCGACGAACCCGGCAAGAAAGCCACGACCGTCTTGAACTTGGACGGACCCATCAACGACGATATACTCAACAAGATACAGAACATCCCTCATGTGGAATACGCGCGGCTGGTTGAACTGAAATAGCTGGCCGGAGATTCGCTGGGGACCGCCGCTGGGGAAGCGGCGGTCCCCGCTTTTAGCTTGCCAGGGCCAAGGCCCGTGGATATAGGAGAAGGCATGGACCCATTCAAACACATTCAGGTTCCACCGGACGGCAGCCCGATCGAGGTGGCGCCCGGTGGCAAGGTGCAGACGCCGGCCAAGCCGATTATTACCTTCGTGGAGGGTGATGGAACCGGCCCGGACATATGGCGCGCCTCTCAACTGGTGTTTGACGCGGCGGTGGAGCACTGTTACGGAGGCGAACGGCGCATTGCCTGGATGGAGGTGTTCGCGGGCGAGAAGGCCAATCAAAAATGCGGCTCGTATCTCCCGGATGAAACGCTTGAAGCCATCAGGCGATACAGTGTGGCCATTAAAGGCCCCTTGACCACTCCCGTTGGCGAGGGATTCCGCAGTCTGAACGTGTCGCTGCGGCAGAAACTAAACCTTTTCGCCTGCGTGCGCCCTGTGCGGCATTTTCCCGGCGTCCCCAGCCCCGTGAAGGAGCCCGAGAAGGTCGATATGGTCATCTTTCGGGAGAACACGGAGGATGTGTACGCGGGAATGGAGGTCGAACAGGGCCGGCCCGAGACCAAGGAACTCATTCAATACCTTGAGAAGTCCTTTGGCTGGAACATCCGGCCCGATTCCGGCATCGGCATCAAGCCCATCAGCGTCACGGGAACCAAGCAGCTTGTGCGGGCCGCGCTGAATTACGCGGTCAAGCACAAGCGCAAAAGCGTAACCCTCGTCCACAAGGGAAACATCCAGAAATTCACCGAGGGCGCGTTCCGGAAATGGGGTTACGACCTTGTGCGGGAGGAATTCTCCGATGTGGCCGTGGGCTGGGATGACTGCGGCGGCGACCCCGGCGGCAAGATCCTGGTGAAGGACGCCATCGCCGATATCCTCTTGCAACAGATCTTGACGCGGCCCGACGAATTCGATGTCATCGCCACGATGAACCTTAACGGCGATTACATTAGCGACGCGCTGGCGGCGCAGGTGGGCGGCATCGGTATTGCGCCGGGGGGCAACATCAACTACGAGACGGGCGCGGCGATTTTCGAGGCCACCCATGGCACCGCGCCGAAGTACGCGAACCTGGACAAGGTCAACCCGAGTTCGGTCATCCTGTCCGGCGTCATGATGTTTGATCACTTGGGCTGGACCGAGGTCGCGGACGCCATTACCCGGGCCATGGTGAAGACGTTTGCGTCCCAGACCGTGACCTATGACTTTGCCCGCCTCATGGACGGCGCCAAGGAAGTGAAGTGCAGTGAGTTCGGCCAGGCCATCGTGGACAATCTGCCGTAGAGAATATATTTCAAAGCATACGCCCCTCTCTTCTCGAACAGGAAGAGAGGGGCGTATGTCTTATGGCCCTATGTGAGCTATAGCTAGTATTGAAGAATAAGCGGGCCGGCTCTATTGCTGCCGTCGGGGAGCAAGTTCAATTGCTCTTCTGCACTTCCAAACTCGGCGTAGGAGGCTGGATTGCCCGCCTCGCCCCTCGTCCGGTTGACGAAATCAAAGTCCGGTTCGCCGTTCCCCTCTAAGTCGCGCGTGGCAAGGTAGTACGTGCGCAACGCGGCGACATGATACACTTGGCCCAAATCGCCGTCGAAGACTTCGAGCAGGTCGATATCCCCAAATTGATGGCCGGAAACCACTCCGCTCGTCGTTTCCTCTGGACCCACGCTGATAAGCACGAACGTATCGTAGCTGGCGGGAGGGAAGTTGAGCCGCCGTATACGGTGATCGCTCGTGTCCCATGTTCTCCCCCACCAGTCCCCGTAGTGGTGATAGTACTCCTGGACCAACCGGGCCTGCTCGCTGTCAACGGGCACGTAAATAAAGGGCCGGGGCTCATCCATTTGTTGCCCGAGGTCTTCGGCTGCGTCACCCCCTGGGTCGGCTGGGTTGTACGCCGTAAACGGAAATGTATGTGCGCCCGGCCGGGCCTGCCCGCCCCACGGGGCGTATTCGAGCAAATCAATCTCCCCATTTTGATTGGCGTCGTGTGTCATGGAGAATGGATCGTACACATCAATGCTGCGATGAATATTGATATGCGCCGTGTAGGGCAGCAAATACTGGCGTCTATGGTCTTCCTCGGCTTCCGGATCCTGAAGATAACCATATCGCGGCGGGTAGGTGCCATGCTCGGAGGCATAGGTCGCGAGCTGAGTACGGATGTCGTTCATGATGCTTTCGGCATTGGCCACCTTGGCCCGCTCAATGATGCGGGGAGCAGCCACTGCTGTGATAGCGAACAGGATGGACAGGATGGCGATCACGGTCAATAGCTCAATGAGCGTAAAGCCGTTGGTGCGCGTGGTTTTCATAGTTGACACCTCACAATGTTCTCCCCTAGGTTACAGAAGCACTATACCATGGGAGCCGGACGCCGTCAAACGAAATCCTCGCGGCGCGGACTCTTCTTGAAATCGGCGCGCGGCTGCCGTACGATCGTGTTCCCCACATGATTTCAATCCACGAGGACCAAATTGGGAACGAATAATGACCACCCTGAATGATGTGCAGCACCAGGCCATTGAGGCGGGTGATGGGCCGGTGCTGGTGCTTGCGGGCGCGGGCACGGGCAAGACGCGCGTGATTGTCGAACGCCTGGCATGGCTGGTGGCCGAACAGGGCGTGGATCCGCGCAATCTGCTTGCCGTGACGTTCACGAACCGGGCGGCGAACGAAATGCGCGAGCGCGTGGCGGAGCGGCTCGGCGTGGAGCGGCTGGCGGCTTGGGTGGGCACGTTTCATTCTTTCGGGCTGTTCTTACTTCGGCGCGAGATTGAGCGGCTCGGGCGGTCCACGACCTTCACGGTGCTGGACGACTCGGATCAACTTTCGCTGATGAAGCGGCTTGTGAAAGAGATGCCCGCGAAGTATAGCCGTGTTTCTCCCCGGGAAACGTTGAACTGGGTCAGCCAGTTCAAGCAGGGTCTGACGGCGCCAACGGAAGAGGACGCCCGGGAAGACGCGTATCTCTATCTCTGGAACAAGTATCACGAAGCCGTGTGGAACGCCAATGCGGTGGACTTCGATGATCTGCTGGTCCTTCCCGCCCGGATCTTGCGCGATCACGAAGACATTCGCGCCCGGTATCAACGGCGCTACCGCTACATACACGTCGACGAATACCAAGACACCAACCATGCGCAGTTTGTCCTCGCGCGGGAGCTGGCGGGCAAGGATGGGAATATCTTCGTCGTGGGCGATGAGGACCAGAGCATCTACTCGTGGCGTGGGGCCGATCTCGAAAACATCCTGAATTTCGAGCAAGAGTACCCTGGCGCGAAGGTCATCCGGCTTGAGCAGAACTACCGCAGCACGCAACAGATCCTGGACTGCGCCAACCGGGTGGTCGCGCACAATGACTTCCGGCTGGGCAAGTCCTTGTGGACCGGGCTTGAGAAGGGCGAACCCGTGCGGTTGTACGAGGCCGGCTCGGAGCGCGACGAGGCCGAGTTCATAAGCGATGATATCGCGGAGCGGGGATGTCCATTGAAGGAGGCGGCCGTCCTTTTCCGCACCAATGCCCAAGCCCGCGTTATTGAGGAGACGTTGCGGCGCGCGGGATTGCCTTACCGGGTGTTCGGCGGGACCCAGTTCTACAGCCGGAAAGAGATCAAGGACATCCTGGCGTATCTCCGGCTGTTGGTGAATCCCGCCGATGATGTGGCGCTCCGGCGCGTGCTCAACGTGCCGGCTCGGGGCATCGGGGCCACCACGCTTCAACGCGTCGAGGAGTACGCACAAGAGCGGGGAATGCCGTTGCTTCAGGTTCTGCGGGAGATCGAGGATGACCAGACGCTGAGCGGCCGCGCGCGCAATGCCGTTGGCTCGTTTGTCCATCTCATGGATGACCTCGCCATTGAGGCCAAGTCCAGCGGCGTGGCGGCTCTGGTGGAACAGTTACTTGAGAAGACGGGCTACCGGCGCCATGTCGAGGAGAGCGACGCCAAGGATTTCCGCGAACGCATCGAAATCGTGGATGAATTCGTGTCGTCGTGCAAGCAATTCGACGCGGATCATGGGGGGGATCTGCTTCAGTTCTTGCAAGACATGGCCCTGGTCAGCGACGGCGATCAGTTGGATCCCGACGAGCCCACGGTTACGCTCATGACGTGCCACAGCGCCAAGGGGCTGGAATTCGACCACGTTTACATCGCGGGGCTGGAGGAAGGCCTGTTGCCGCACGCCAGCAGCCTGTACGAAAGTGAGGAGTTGGAAGAAGAGCGGCGTCTGTGTTACGTCGCCATGACGCGCGCCCGGAAAACGCTCACGCTTACGTATGCGCGCGGCCGCGTGATTTTCGGCGAGCCCCGCCAGAACGATCCTTCCCGCTTCATAGACGAGATTGGGCGGGAGCACTTGGACGAGATCGGGGTTAAAGAGCCAGAACCCGCGCGTCAGCCCGAGCGCGCCCAGCGAGCCCCGGCCGGGGACCGGGGTGGCGGCCGCATCAAAATGGGGACTCAGGTGCGCCATGCCAAGTTTGGGCGAGGCACTGTTATGTTCACGTCGGGCTCCGGCAAGAAGCTCCGCGCCAAGGTCCGATTCCAATCGGGGCCCACACGCGAGATTTTAGTGGAGAAGGCCCCCCTTGAAATTCTTGAAGGGAATTCGAAGTGAATCTGGACGACTTGCGGCGCGAGATAGACGCCATTGATGAACGCATCCTGGAGCTTCTTACCGAGCGCGCCCGCCTTGCGAAAGAGATCGGCGCCATCAAGCAGAGCACCAACAAAGTGTATTATGTGCCTGAACGGGAAAAGCTGATCTTCGAGGAACTCAAGCGTAAGAACCCAGGCGTGCTCCCCGAAAAGGCCATCCGGGGCATCTACCGGGAAATCATCAGCGCCACGCGCGCGCTTGAACGGCCGATTTCCGTCGCGTTTCTCGGGCCCCCGGACACCTTCAGCCACATGGCCGCCTTGCGCGTCTTTGGCAGCATGGCCGAATGCCATCCCGTGGCCACCGTGTCGGACATCTTCACCGAGGTCGAGCGCAAGCGGGTGGATTATGGCGTGGTGCCCGTGGAAACATCCATGGGCGGGGGCGTGAGCGACACCCTGGACCGGTTTGTCGTGTCGGAACTCAAGATTGTGAACGAAGTGATGCTTCACATCAACCACAATCTGCTTTCCAACAGTCCCCTGGAAAGGATCACCGTAGTGTACTCGAAGCAACAGCCTTTCGTGCAGTGCCGCAACTGGCTCAAGGCCAACCTGCCCAACGCCGAGCTGATCGAGACCTCCAGCACGGCGGAAGCCGCGCGCATCGTCCATGACAAACCGGGCGCCGCCGCCATTGCGAGCGAACTCGCGGCCGAAACGTATGGGCTCGATATCATCGCGTCTTCCATTGAAGACGCCCCTCACAATTTCACCCGCTTTTTCGTCATCGGGTGGCAATCCGCCGAGCCCACCGGCCATGATAAGACGGCCATCCTGTTCACCATCAAGGACAAACCCGGCGCGCTGCATAACCTCCTTCAGCCCATGGCCCGGCGTGGCATAAACTTGACCCGGATTGAGTCACGCCCTTCCCAGAAACGGGCGTGGGAGTATGTCTTTTTCGTGGACCTGCTTGGCCACGCCGAAGAACCGGAGTTGAAGGAGGCCCTGGAGGAATTGGCGCAAGAATGCGCTCACTTTCAGATTCTGGGTTCCTTTCCTCAGGGAGAGGTGGAAGAGTAGGGGGAAGAGCACAAAGAAAGAGGGACAGTCACCTTTATCTGCCTTTGTCGGCGGAACGCCCGCCGGCCACGCTTCTCCGCATCGTCGCCAGTGCCTGTCCCTCTTGTGTTCGCTTGTTCAGACTATCGCTGGTGTTAGGACACCGTAACGTTGACTCGTTTCGCCTTCGCTTGCTCTGTCTTGGGAAGCCTGAGCTTCAATACGCCGTTCTTGTATTCGCCCTCGGCCTCGTCCGAGTTGACTTCGCAGGGCAGCGGAATGGTTCGCACGAACGAACCGTAGCTGCACTCGGCGTAGTAGTATGCGCCTTCCCTCTGTTCTTCCCGGCTCGACTTCTTCTCGCCGCGAAGCATCAGGCGATTACCCGTGATCTCGGCGCTGAAATCCTCTTTGTCCATGCCCGGCAATTCAGCCGTTACCCGGATTTCATTGTCGGTTTCTTCCACGTCGACCTTGGGGCCGCCGGGCGTCATGAACGCCTCGGACCAAGCTGGACTCGCCGTATCTTCCTCCCGGCGGACGCGTTCGGGCAGCCATTGGTCAACGGTGTTGGCCAAATCCTCGCGTAGCCGCCCTAAGCGCTGGCGCCATTCCGTTGGCTTCAAGTTCGCCATCCGTTTTCACCTCCTCTTTCCTTACCAGGTTTTTCCAGCGCGGGACCGGTCTCGCGCTCATGGAGCCCGCCTTTCTCCTTTGTTCAGGTTTGCTACGGGAAAGCCTTCCGCGTTACGACGACGTCTTCACCTCGATTCGGTGAGGCTTCGCCTTCTCCGCCTTCGGCAAGGTCACCGTCAGTACGCCGTATTTCATTTCCGCCCGGATGCTTTCGGGGTCCACCTCGTCCGTGAGCCGAAACTGGCGGTAGAAATTCCGCAGCTCGAATTCATTGTGCAACGGCGTGCCCACGCTCTCTTGTTTAGTCTTGCCATGTATTGTGAGGACGCCCTCATGCACGTTGATGTCGATCTGCTCCTTGGGGACCCCGGGCAAGTCCGCCACCACAACAAGCCCGTCGCTCATTTCGAATATATCCACTGGCGGCCGCAGGGTTTGCTCTTCCGCGCGGGTTTCCGGGACGTTCTGTTCCCCGGTTGTCGTTTGAACCGTGTGCTCCGTCATGATTCATCCCTCCTTTCGGGGCCTTAGCTGACATTCACCTGGATTTGCCGCGGTTTCGCCGACTCGGCTTTCGGCAATGTGATGTGCAACACGCCTTCCCTGTATTGCGCCTCCATGTTCTCGGTGTTCACTTTCACGGGCAGGTCAAGCGTCCGGGTGAAGCGGCCCGCGCTGCGCTCCTGCCGGTGATATGCGTCGGGCTTAATGTCCTCGGACAGGGCCTGCTTCTCGCCGCTGATCCGCAATGAGTTGTCTTGGACCGCCACATCGAACGATTGTGGATTTACCCCCGGGGCCAGCGCCTCCACGTAGATGTTGTTTTCGTCATCCGATATGTTCAGCAAGGGGTACATGCCCCGCGCCGCCTGGCCCGGCAGGAACGCTGGCTTCCCGCTTGTTCCCGCCGGGAGGTTCACCCCGAAGTCCTGGAACATTCGCTCGACTTCACGCCGCAAATGGTCCAGTTCACGGAACGGATCCCAACCTTGATTTGGCGCCATTATGAAACCCTCCTTTCGTAAGTTCCTTCCACTTGATGGGTGGGTGACGGGGGATTCTCGTGAACCCCCCTCCACGCTTCACGTAATCTATTGAAACGGTCTTCTGGGATGGGTATTCCGCAAGACCGGGTCTGTATTTAGGATGGAGCAAGGCGTATGCCAACTTCACGACCGGCGCGAACAAGCGTCAACCAGCCCCATTATAGCGGGTTTTCCGGGAGGAAACCCATGGCCACGGACAACTTCGCCTTGAAACGGTGTTCGATTTTCAAACAAGTCCCGGCCGATTTTGAAACGTTTGAAGCGGCTGGATTCGCGTGTTTGATTCCATGCAAATCGAAGTCTAGAATGCCCGCGGGGTTAAGGGGGCTGAGCGTTGGGCTTTTGTTCCTTTACATTAGATTGATTTTGCAGTGAGAGTGGCCGCTTCCTGTTGCGCGGCGGCCAGCGAACCTCCTTAGGATTATCTTGGAATCATGGGTACTTCGCGCGAAGAAATACTGCAGCGGCTGGAAGCGGCCATAGAAGACTGGAACACGCAAACTGGCGAGACGGAACAAAAGCGGGAGCGCATTGGTGGAGAGGGCGGCGAATCATCCGTGGGGCAGACGCAAGACGCATTGACTGCCCTTGCGTTTCATGGGACACCCCCACCTGATACGCCGTCCATGAATATGCTGGGCCGTCTCTGTGACCTGTTGGCTTCCCATTGCGAGGAGGCGCGTGAGGCCATGGATACTCTTCAACGGCAGGTGATGGCGTTTCAACGTCTCTACAAGCGGACGCGAAAGAGCTTAGGCCGAGGGCAGCCTGGACCGCCCGAAATCCTGCGATCGCTTCAAGGCATTCAAGGGGTCCTTGTGCGCGCCAAGCACGATCTTCAAGGGCTTGAACGCCTCCGGCGCGCGTTACGGGAGCTGCCGAAGGAGCGGTTAGAGGGGCAAATGGCTGAGTTCAGCGACCTTGCGGAAGACCCCGAAGGGTTTCACAATTTCGCCGGCGAGGAGACGCAACTGCGGCCCATCCAAGCGGTTGTGGACCGATTGTGCAGAGAACTGGAGACTGTCCCCGCCGAGACAAAAGGGGCGATGAACGAACTCCGGCAAGTGGTTACGGGACTAAAGGGAGACGTGACCGCCCGTATGGATCGGCTGGAGCAAAACGTGGAGGCGTTGCGGCGGACGGGGCAAAGTCAAGGCCCTGACCCAGCGCTGCAACATATCGAAACAGGCCTGGCGGCGCTAAACGAGACGGTGCGGGAACTCCGCGATACAGTGACGCAAGATCGCGGCGCCGAAACGGCCGTGGGCGCGCGGATCGCTTCCTTGACCGAGGCCTTCGAGGATTTGGAGGAATATGTCAGACCGCTTGCCGCCGGGCATGCGCAAAAGGAAGATGAACGCGAGGGCGCCGAAGAAGAAGCTCATCGACGGCTTGACCTGGTGGGCGCCTCAGTGGGCGAACTGGCGCAACAGGTGCATGGCGTCCTCAAGCGGATGGAGGCGCTTGAGAGCCGTGTGGCGGAATCGCCTTCCAAGGAATTCAGCGAGAGGATCTTGCGGGAACGGGATGAGGCCCTGCGGGACCGGCAAGAGACGAGGGAAGAGCTTGCCCGTCTCGGCGCCGAGCTGGAGGAGCTTCGGCGCGTCAATGCGGAGCTTCAGGCAGAGGAAGCCTCCGAATCGGAAGAGGAAGACAGTGCCGCCTTGATGGCGCAAAACCTCTCGGAAGTTGTGAATGAGTCAGATAAACGGCTTCGCATTGGGGAAATCCTCGTGAAGGCGGGCGTCATCACCGACGATCAACTGGATGCGGCGTTGAGCGAACAGGCCCAGATGCCCTATCGGCGGCTGGGAGGGATCCTGGTGGCGAACGGATACGCCAGCGATGAGACGATTGCGTACGCCGTGGCTTGCCAAATGGGGGCGCCTTTCCTCCGGCTTGCCGAGGAAACGATCGAGCCGGCCGCGGCGCGCCTCATCACCGGCCGGCTTGCGGCGCACCACGCGTGCATTCCCATCCGGGCGGACAGCAAGAACCTCGTGCTCGCCATGATCAATCCGTTGGATCTCATCGCCATTGAAGACGTGGAATTGACCACCAACCGCCAAGTGGAGCCCGTGGTAGTGACCGGCTCGGATCTTGAAGAGGCCATCCGGCGGCATTATGGCGTGGAGGTGATGATTTAACATAGGGAGGCCCGGTCCGGGAGCGGATGAGGCGGGCCTTGCAGTTGTAATAAGGGGCGGCCATGGGTGTTCACGGCCGCCCCCGTTGCGTTTTTGAGTCACCGTCGGTCTACGATACCTCGGGGTACTCCCATTCCCCGCGATAAGGCCGCCGCAGATGCGTGTTGGCTTCCGGATCGCCGATCACTTCTTCTTTTTCGCCGTCCCACTGGATCCCCCGTCCGAGTTTGAACGAGAGCATGCCCAGCAGGCTCAGGTTGGTCGAGTAATGGCTGATTTCGATGTCCGAGGCCGGCTTCCGGTTATTCTCGATGGCCTCAAGGAAATCGTCCCACAATTCGGGGATGTTGTGGTTGTCATCCGTGTGAAGTTCAGGCTCCACGTGAGTGGTGTCCGAGCCGTCCGCCGGGTAGAAGGTCCATCCGTCCAGCCAGCCCAGATGCAGGATACCCTCCGTGCCATAAAAATAACACCCGACATTGTGCTCTTCCGTGTGGTTGGCCGCGAACATGCGGTGCTCCCACGTCGCGGTGAAGTTCTCGAACTCGAAGGTGGTTACCTGATGGTCGGGGCCGTCGCTCGTTTGTTCCTCCATCGTGTAGACCGGTTCGCCCCGAATCGGGCGGCCGCCCACCGTGGAAACGCGTTTGGGGTACTTCTCCTCGGTCCACATCAAAACCTGGTCCATCCAATGGATGCCCCAATCCCCGAGTTGCCCGTTGGCGTAGTCCAAGAACTGCCGGAACCCGCGCGGATGAATCGCTGGATTGAAGGGCCGCAAGGGCGCGGGGCCACACCAGAAATCCCAGTCGAGGTGGTCCGGCGGCTCCTCGTTGGGAGTGGGGGACTCCGGGCCTCCGCCATAGTGGACAAAGGCGCGCACCATGCCGATATCCCCCGCGTTGCCTTCCCGCAGGAAGTCCATGGCCGACATGTTGTGAGGCGAGACGCGGCGGTGCGTGCCCACCTGCACCACGCGATCGTTAGCGCGGGCCGCGTTCAACATGGCCCGGCCTTCCAGGATAGTGTGGCCGACGGGTTTCTCCACATAGACGTGAGCGCCCGCCTCAATGGCTGCGATGGTGGGGAGGGCGTGCCAATGATCCGGCGTCGCCACGATAGCAATGTCCGGCGGCTCCTCGTTCAGAAGCTCCCGATAATCGCGGAATTTCTTGGGCTGGTCGCCCGACAGCTCCTCAATCTCCTCCGCGGCGTCATCGAGGTGACTTCCATCCACATCGCACACCGCCACCGGCTTGCAGTGGCCCGATTCAAGAGCGGCTCGCATAATGTTCATGCCCCACCATCCCGAGCCAATAAGCGCCGTGCGGTAGACGCCGTTGGCCGCCCCCAGAATCGCGGGGGCCGAGCCCGCCGCATAGCTCGCGGCTAACGCGGCCGCGCCCGTGCGCTTGACAAACTGCCGGCGGCTTATACTCTCGCTTCGTTTATACATGTGATGTCTCCCTTCAGTGGCTGTGTTCCGGCGGCGCCGGAACCGTTTCAGTTGGCCCCCATCCCGCGAAGGCGCTCCAATACCCCTGTATTGTGGCGAATGTGGGCAACAAAGTCCAAACGCAACATCCCCTTGCGTCCCCGCTATTCCCCCATGGCGGGCCTCGCCAAAACCGGTGAAGGGCCGCCGCCCCCT
>JBKHFO010000034.1:0-21287 GCA_046540175.1 Candidatus Hydrogenedentota bacterium | reverse complement strand
GCTTCCCTACCGCCGCCGTCCCGCCGGCATACAAACAGGACAACCCGCCGCAACCACAAGATGCCGGTGGGACGACTGGGGCTGATTCATCTCAGCAGGATGGCGGCTTCCCTACCGCCGCCGTCCCGCCGGCATACAAACAGGACAACCCGCCGCAACCGCAAGATCCCGGTGGCATGGATCCGTACCCAACCCCAACCGGCGCCGAGTATGCCGAAGTCCGCTCACGCGGGAAGTTGCCACACTGGCATAAGGAGGGCGCGGTGTATTTCGTAACCTTCCGGCTCGCAGACTCCTTGCCGCAACCGGTGCTCGCGCAAATCCAAGACGATATAGCCGCCATTGAGCAACGGAAACGCAGCGACCGGCCTCTGAGCAAAGCAGACGAAAGAGAGCTTGCCCGCCTTTCCACCGAGCGAATCCAGGAATATCTGGATACCGGCGCGGGCGCTTGCCATCTGCAACAGCGCGAGGTCGCCGTCATGGTCCGCGATGCTTTCCATCACTTTCACGGCAAGCGCTACCAACTGCACGCGTGGTGCATCATGCCCAATCACGTACACCTACTGCTTACGTTGGCCGAAGGCGAGACACTCCCGAAAGTGATGCATTCGATAAAGTCGTATACCGCCAAGCGCGCCAACAAGATTCTCGGGCGGAGCGGTCCATTCTGGCAGAAGGAGTATTACGACCGGATCGTCCGTGACGCCAGGGAATACGAGCGGACGCTCAGCTACATTGAGTATAACCCAGAAGCGGCAGGGCTTGCGGATTGGCCGTATGTGAGCGATATCTTGGGAAGCGAGGATCGTACCGCCGGCGTCTCGCCGGCACACAAACAAGAGGACCAAGCCCAATCAGCTAATACATGCCGGCAAGATGCCGGCGGTACAATCACCAAGTGGGACATCTTCCATTACGTCTACGGGCTGTTGCACCATCCCGGCTACCGCGAGAAATACGCGGATTGCCTCAAGCGCGACCTCCCGCGCATCCCTTACGCGCCCGATTTTTGGGCCTTCGCCAACGCCGGACGCGAACTCGCTGGGCTCCACCTCGAATACGAGGACGCCGAGGAATATCCCCTGGAGTGGATCACCGCCGAGGACCGGCCCCTGTCCTACCGCGTCGAGAAGATGCGCCTGTCCAAGGACAAGACCGAACTCACGGTCAACGACACCCTCACCCTCGCCGGCATCCCCCCGGAGACCTTCCGCTACCGCCTCGGCAACCGCGGCGCCCTCGAATGGGTCATCGACCAATACCAAGTCAAGACCGACAAACGCAGCGGCATCACCTCCGATCCCAACCGCGACGACGACCCCGAATACATCATCCGCCTCGTGGGCAAGGTCCTCACCGTCAGCCTCGAAACCGTCCGCATCGTGGAGGCATTGCCGGAGGATTTCGGCGGGTGAAAGGGTGAGGGGGGTAAATTATGGCGTATTTGTAACGTTGATCACGCGCTCGGCTGCCTGGATAAGCTGTCCCACTTGCTGCTGTAAACGCGGCGCGCGTCCGTCGTAGTCAGCTCTGTTACGCTGGTTGCGAAGATTGTCCAGATCGTTCCCGATCTTCTGAAATTCCTTGCCGGCAAGCTGACCAGATGATCAATCAGTTGGGAATGGCTAACACGTTTACCGTGATTTCGAGAATACCAGTCCCGCGCCTGATTGTGGGCTGCGTAGTAAGCCCGGCTAATGGCGATTCGCACCACGGCTTCACGGGACACCGGGTAAGCTTGTGTATTAGTGGCCGCATGATTTGCGAAATCCAAGAACTCTTTCCAATTGAAGTCATTCATATTCCATCATTACCGCAAATCGGGAACCAACCAAACGCTTTCTCTCCAACCACCATTCATCAACGAAGCGATCGTAATCTCTTTCACCTGAGTCCAGATCCTGATCAGTCTGGACAAACATCACGAGTTCTTTAGTACCATCTTCCGGATCGTCGACTATCTCCAGCCGAGGAATTGCGTTGGGAAAATACTCGCTAACCTTACTACGTGTTTCAGCCAGCAACGAGCGAAGGTCTGGATTATCATTCAGGAACTGATTGACATCTTCGGAATCTTCTTCGTCTTCAGAGACCAAATCGAGGAACTCTATTGACCATTCCTCAGCCGCCGGAAGACGCCGGAAGACATCGAACACGGACTGTTGGTACTCCTCTGAAAGCGTTCTTTGGATCAGAGAAAGGAATTTCCGAAAGCGCTCTTGGCCGAGCCCATGAAACCTACCCAACGACACACTGGGGTCGGTTACTTCCTCTAATATTTCGGACAAATATTGTTCAGTTTGTTGCAGTGTTCTACTTTCTGGCTCCCGTGAAGGCCTTCTCCATAAAGAAGCATCGATTATGGCCGTATCGTCTGTCGACTCCCGAACATCGTCGACCTCTGTATCGGTTTCCGTAGTCTGGAGCGCGGTGTCTGAGAACGGCGTCAAGATATCATTGATCTTCATTGGACGCTTGTCCCTTTCAACTTCAAGGCTCGTACAAGTTCGTAATAATCGGCTTGATCTTCCTGAACATCTTCCAATATTTCATGGATTCTAGTCACAGCGGATCGTGGTTCGAGGTCTCGACGGTAATTCGCCCGCAGATTTATAATTGGATCCTCTTGACCTTCCGGGCTTTCTCGTGTACCCTGCGCAATCCTCAAGGTAACTCGGGCATCCTCTCGCCGGTGGAGATTTACGGTCAAGCCATACCCGGTGATCGGAGACGCCAGTTGCGCCTCGAATCCAGGGGCCGCGAAGTTATCCAACAGTGTGCGCAGCGGATCCTGATCCAAGATAAATCCTTGGAAGTTCACGCCAATCGCCGTATAAGCCACATGCTCTATGACGCTTACGTATCTTTGCACAATTCCGGCCAAAGGCTGTTCAAAAGGCCCATTTTCGGCATGTCGCGCCACGGCTTTGAAACGTTCCGCTTCGCTTTCGATTAGTATGCCGGAACTATACTTTACTCTACTGTACGGTGGCGTTGTAATCACTTCGTCGCGGTCCACTTCCCATCCCCATTCGGCGGGGACGATCCCGTTTCTTTCAAGAAAATCGGGATTCAGCAAAGTGGGATTATGATCCTTGGCCACCACAACGATCGAGTATTCGTAGGGATGAAGCAAGATAGTGCTCCTTGACCGTGCACAAAAAGTAAACCACCCTAAGGAGTTGGCGGTCTCTGAAAGCCACACTATAGTGTGGCCCTGTGCTTGTCTAGCAGACAAATCTGTACAGTATATCCACATGCAGTATCCACATGAGGGTCCACAGAGTCAAATGTGATCATTCGGTCAGCGCCCGTGGACACGAATGACCTTTCTCATGCTGGGGCATGGCCGCGAAATGTACCGCAGCCCCCAGCGGCCCGTTCATGTAGTCCCGGGTATCGCCGCCGCCGCCGTCCCCTTGTCCAGGCGTATTCTTTCCGCCTCGGCAACCGCGGCGCCCTCGAATGGGTCATACCAAGTCAAGACCGGCAAACGCAGCGGCATCACCTCCGGCCCCAACCGCGATGACGACCCCGACTACATCATCCGCCTCGTGGCCAAGGTCATCACCGTCAGCCTCGAAACCGTCCGCATCGTGGAGGCCTTGCCGGAAGATTTCGGCGGGTGAGCGGACAGATCTTAAGCGGCCGCGGGGCGGGGCGGGGGTTAACATCCCCCGGCCCTTCGGGCCACCCCCTTCAGAAGGGGGAATTGATGGACATCCCCCTGGCCCTTCCAAAGGGGAATTGTGCTCGGATGCCGGCAAGATGCCGGCGTTACGAAGCCACCTTGGGTAAGGGGGAACTGATATCGCCGCCTTGCAGGCGGGTTGTTGCCGGCAAGACGCCGGCGGAGGCCCACGCGTGCTGGAGGTGGCTAGGGGGTGTGTCTCAACCCTGGGCGACGGACTCGTTGGCCGCGTCGAGTTGCTTGAGGCGGCGCTCCATTTCGCGCATGGGCATGAAGTCGCCCTTGCGGGTGGCGGCCTCGATGCCCGCGCGGAAGACGCGGCGGGCTTCGCCGGCTTGGCCGAGGAATTCCAGGCATTTTCCCAGGTTGAGGAAGGCCGCCGAGTAATCGCTCTGTAGCTGGGTGGCCTTTTGGAGGTAGGGGATGGCGCTTTCGTAGTCGTTGAGCTGCATGTAGGCGGACCCCATGCCGAACGTGGCCAAGGGGTCCGCGGGATCAATCTCAAGCACTTCCTCGAACATGCCGATGCGTTCGCGCGCTTCCCGCGCGATGCGGCGGCGCTCCTCGGCGGCTAGCTCCTCCGCCTTGCGGGCCTCCCGCGTCTGCTTCATTTCAAGAAGGGCCGCTTGCGCCTTTTCCTGCTCCGCCTCCTCAATCATGCCTTTCGCCACGTAGAAGACGGACAAGTTCGTATGCGCCATGATGCAGTCCGGATTGAGCTGGGCGAGGACTTTCATGTACCGGATGGCCTCGTCCACCCGGCCATGACGGTTAAGGATGACGCCGAGGACTTCGTAGGCGTCTTCGTACGTGGGATGCAGGGCAAGGGCTTCCTTGAGCAGTTCGATGGCCGTGCTGTCCTCGTCCGAGGCGTCTTCTTGGAAGTAGCTCAAGGCGCGTTCGTAGAGCGCTTGGGCCCGCTCCTCCCGGCTCTCGGCTTCGCGAAACGGGAGCACGCGCACCTCGGCCTGGAAAGTCTGGCCGCCTTCGCTGTCGGAGAAGCCGTATATCCGTCCTGGCGCGCGGTGGTTCTTGTCGAGGTACGCCAGGGCCAGAACCCGCTCAAAAATAGGAGAGTAGACGCGGCTCTTGATAAGCCCGGCCTTCCGCCCTTCGGCGTAAAGGGCTGTGTCCGGGGCCGGCGCGTCTTCCAGCGCGTTCTCGCACACAAGGCCCATCAGGGCTTGTTTCACGGAACCGTAGGCCCGCTGCCGGGCGACGACCTCTTGCCCAAGGAAGCAGCCCTTGTCATAGCTGACGGCTTCCCGTTCAAGGGTCGTCTCGGCCAGCCGATAGGTTGAATCGTAATCCTGACCGTAGACGGGAACGCCCGCCTCCACGCGCAGGACTTCGCGGGCTTCGGGGCCAATCCGGCGCAGGCCCCATTCCGCGCCCGCCTCCAGCAGCCGGTCCGCCAAGGCCGGGCCTTGGCCGGTCTCGGTCACGAGAAGGAGGCCGTCCTCCCCCGTGACGGAGTAGTCAAAGGCAAGCGCTTGGAAGCCGCGGAATTCAATGGGTTGGCAAGCGTGGCGTTGCCGGGGCAGGAGCGCGGCGCCCACGGTCCCAGGGCCTTCCAACAGCGAGGCGAAGAAAGGCAGCGTCCGCGGGCCCTGAACCAATACGTGGTCCACCTCGTCACTGGCGTCCGCAATGGTGACCTCCTCGATGAACAGGTGGGCGTCGAGCTGTTCAAGGAGGGGAGCGGTTTGGGGACGCCCGGTGATGAGCCAGTATTCGTCCTCCCACCGGTGGAGGGTGAAGGCGGCTTGTACGCGGCCCTTGCGATCGAGCACGGCGTTGGCGTGGCCTTGGCCCGATTCGAGGGCGAGGACGTCGTTGGTGGTCTGGGTTTGGAGCCACGCGGCCGCGTCCGGCCCCGTGAAGCGCACGAAAGCACCGTCTTCCCATGCCCACACGCCGGCCTGGCGGCGGACCGCGTGGATCTCCTCGCGCGTTGCAGATTTGTTCATGAGGAAGGGTTTCCCGCCAATAAGAAAAGAAGCGTAGGCGCGGCTTACACGCTGAACGATTCGCCGCAGCCGCAGGTGCTGCTGGCGTTCGGGTTGGTGAAGACGAAGCCCTTGCCGTTCAACCCTTCCTTGTAATCAAGGACGATACCCTTGAGATAGATGGTGGACTTGCGGTCCATGTAGAACCGCACCCCATCTTGCTCGGAGACGTTATCGCCCTCGCGTTCCCGGCTGAATTCGAGCACGTAGGATAGCCCAGAACAGCCGCCGCCTTTTACCGCGACACGCACGCCATCCGCCCCCGAGGTTTCCTCGCTCAGGAGCCGCTTCAACTCCGCGATGGCGTTCTCCGTGGCTTGGATGATGGCCTTGGGCTGCTTGGGGCCGGATTCAACTGCCGTCATGGGTGTACCTCTTTGTTGACCGCCGCAACGGGCGGCTACGATTCACGGTTGCGAGGAAATGGATTGGTTCAATAGTTTATCCAGCACGAGATCAGGCGCTTGCGCCTTCGAGCCCGCCCGTTGGGCTAGGCGCTCTTCCAGTGGTTTGCGCCGTGTATCCACCTCTTCGTTGCTATCAAGGAAACAAGGGAACGCAGCTCAAAAATTCCAGGCGGCGAGGGCGTCAGTCCGAGGGGGGCATCGAATGACGGCATGGGGGGAGAGACGATATGGGAAGCGGCGTCCCTGTTGTTTGAAGCGGCGGGGGCGCCGCCTGAGGCGCATGTAGAGATCACAAACCGCTCCCCCCGCCTCCTTAACGGGCTCTGACTCCACGCCCAATCCTTCACTGCCGGACGTGCGGAGCTGCCCACAGACATGCAAGGAAAAAGGCCCGTTCGACACTGGCAGTTGGAAGGCCGTCAAAATCCTTGATGGCTTCTTCGGCCTGCCTGATCAAACCCAAGACGCCATCGCGGTGAAAAGACCGCGCGAAGTCGTAGTCCGCACGATGCCGCTCCTTCTGCAACTCGACAAAGGTGGACGCCAGATGGCCAATCTCGTTATGGGATACGCCAGACGAGCTGAGACCCTGGCATAACTTGGGCTGAAGCGTTCCATGCCGAAACTGCTCACATGCCTTCATCATGTCTCCGTGCTTGAAAGCACGAGCCAGAATCCGGCGATGCGGCTTGCTATTGTGTTGCGTACCCAGTTGGGCTTTACACGCTTCCCCAACGATATAATGGAATACGCCATAATAAGCTGCGGATACTGCACGGCGCAGACTTGCTTGTTTGGGTTTGCCCGAATCAAGGGTCGCCAAGTGCTCGGCTTGGTCAAGTAGATCTTGGTGATACATCTGGCCTATTCCAGAGGATCGACGGTGTCTTCCGCCAACTCACTCTCCGACACAAGGTCGACATAGGCGAATTCCTCACGTCCATACTCCTGGATTTTGTCTCGAATGGCGTCCTTGAGAGCGAGTACGTCTTTTCCGCTCACGTTGCCCTCTTTTCGCAAATCCACGGAGTCCGCCACCACCACCGTGACCTGGATGGCCTTCTCTCCGTCGCAATCCACATCTTCCTCCAACGAGATGCGTCTCACGGCCATGTGCTTGGGCAAGTCCAAGTCCTTGGGGTCCAGGCTTTCGGGTAAGCGGTCCTTGACCTGTGTCATGATGTGTCCTCCAGTGTACCGGTGAGGGCTTCCCTTCGGGCACACGCCGGAAGATAAGAGGTCACCCTAAGCCACGTCAATGCGGCTTCACCATCTTGAATACTACTATACCGGTTGCCCCTCGTCAACTAAGGGCTAGGGGGGATGTAAACAGCCTGCTCCCCGGCTGCGTTGTCCCGCGACTGGGGCCTTTCGTTTCATTTGACACCCCGCGGCAGGCGGGCTACAATACTTTTTAGCATGCATGCTCTCAAACAACGGGAAGAAAACCGCGAAACGCGGGGCGTTCAGCCGCCGCCAGCGCGCTTCCCTGAGGAATTCATATGAAAGACATCATTACCGAGTTGGTTGACGTCATTCTCCGCAAAGTGCAGGAGAATCCGCAACATCCCCCCTCGCCTGGCGGGTTACGCAAATGGCTGCGCGGCCAAGGCTACACCCAGCGTGACATCGACGCCGCCATGCGGCTGGCGGTGTCCAAGGCTACCGAGGCCAAGGCGGGGGTGGCGCACATGCTCCCGCCAGGGCGGGTCTACACCTTGGCCGAGGAGTTGAAGATGAGCCAGGAGGCGCGCGAAGCGTTGAAGCGCCTGGAGCTGTACACGCTCATCGACGCCTACGAAGTCGAGGCCATCCTGGAGCGGATGTATCAGTTCGAAGGAGAGGTCGGACTAGAGGAACTGGATTATCTCGTCAATTGGGTGGTGTGCGGCGCGCGGGACGTGGAAACGCAGCGCACCATCTATGACGTGCTCGACAAGGAGCCCCAAACCTATCACTAGGACAAGAACCCGTCTTCTGTGCGCGTTTGTCACGCCGATCCCGGATTGAAGGGGCGGCGTTTTTCATCTCTTTTTCCGAGTAGACACCTCCGAACTCTCCCACAATCCCAAGCCGCGCCCCCTTTTTCCGCCTCGATGGGGTATACATGGTAAGATTCGCACGGATGCCCGCTGGCTTGGCAAGGCGCAAGCATCATCCGGGAGCGTCCGAATCTAGACCACCCGTTTCGGGAAGCACACTGCCCCGGCCTGGCCGGGCGCGCGAATATAGGAGTTATCCAACCCAATGGCAAAGTACCTGGTTGTCGTGGAATCGCCCGCGAAAGCGCGCACGATTAACAAGTTTCTAGGCTCGAACTATAGCGTGAAGGCGAGTTACGGGCACGTGCGCGATCTGCCGAAGAGTTCGCTGGGCGTGGACGTGGACAACAATTTCACACCGAAATACGTCCAGCTTCGAGACGCAAGCAAGGCCGTGAAGGACCTGAAAGAAGCCGCGGCCAAAGCGGACCGTGTTCTGATTGCGAGCGACCCCGACCGTGAGGGGGAGGCCATTGGTTGGCACGTCGCTGAGTTGTTGAAATCCACCAAGAAACCCGTGGACCGCATCGTATTCAACGAAATCACCAAGCGCGGGGTGAAGGAAGCGGCCCAGAATCCGCGTGAAATCGACGACAACCTCGTGAACGCGCAGCAAGCGCGCCGGGTGCTCGACCGCCTGGTGGGATACAAGCTGAGTCCGTTGCTCCAGTGGCGCGTGCGCAAGGGGTTGAGCGCGGGCCGGGTCCAGTCCGTGGCCGTGCGCATTGTGTGCGATCGCGAGGACGAGATTCGCAAGTTCACGCCCGAGGAGTACTGGACCTTGGACGCGGATCTGCTCACCGAGGCCAAGGAGGACTTCACGGCGCGGCTGCACCGGCTGGACGATGAGAAACCCCAGCTTCCCGACGCGGACACGACGCAGGCCGTGGTCAACGCCCTGGAGGGAGCGGCGTACCGCGTCGCCTCGGTCGAGAAGAAAGAAGTCAAGCGCCGGGCGGCGGCGCCGTTCATCACGAGCACCTTGCAACAGGAAGCAAGCCGGAAACTCCGGTTCTCCCCGCGTAAGACCATGTCCGTGGCGCAGCGCCTGTACGAGGGGATGTCCGTGGGCGCGGAAGGCGCGGTGGGCCTGATCACCTATATGCGTACGGACTCCACCCGCGTGTCGCAGGAGGCGGTGCAGGAAGCCAGGTCGTATATTGACCAAACGTTCGACGCGTCCTTCCTGCCGCAAAAACCGAATTTCTTCGCCAGCAAGAAAGGCGCGCAGGACGCCCACGAGGCCATCCGCCCCACGTCGGCCATGCGCACGCCGGAGTCCGTGAAGCCCTATCTCGATAAGGATCAGCACGCCCTGTACACCTTGATCTGGCAACGCTTTGTCGCGTCGCAGATGACCCCGGCCGTGTTTGATCAAACCACGGTGGATATCGACGCGCAACCCGGGGAAAGCCGCAAGGCCCAGGCCCCCGCGCAATCCTTTACATTCCGGGCCACGGGCTCGATCATGAAGTTCCCGGGGTTCACCAAGCTGTATCAAGAGACCAAGGAAGAGGATAACGGCGACAAGAACGGGCAGAAAGCGTTGCCCGCCAGCATCGCCGAGGGACAGCCCCTGGAACTCCAGGAACTCCGGCCCGAGCAGCACTTCACCAAGCCGCCCCCGCGCTACACCGAGGCCACGTTGGTCCGCGCCTTGGAGGAGAAGGGCATCGGCCGCCCGAGCACCTATGCCCCCACGATCAACACGATCACCGAGCGGGGCTATGTGGAGCGGGAAAAGGGCCGGCTGCATCCCACCGAACTGGGCGAGCAGGTGAACACCCTGCTCATGGAGAACTTCTCCGACATCCTGGACCTCGATTTCACCGCCCGGCTCGAGGAAGACCTCGACCACGTCGAGGAAGGCGAGCGGGAGTGGCACGAACTGCTAAGCGACTTCTACAAGGACTTCCAGAAGGATTTGGAGGAGGCCCAGCGCCGCATGGTCGGCGAGCTGGGCGAGGAGGACGCGACCTGCCCCACCTGCGGCAAGCCCATGCAAGTGCGCGAGGGACGCTTTGGCCCCTTCATCGCGTGCACGGACTACCCGGAGTGCAAGACCACCAAGCAGGTCAAAAAGCAAAACACCGAACCCACGGACGAAGTGTGCGAGAAATGCGGCGCCCCCATGGTCATCCGCCAGGGTAGGTTTGGCAAATTCATGGCCTGCTCCGAGTACCCTAAGTGCTCAAACACGCATAACGTGGACAAGGACGGCAACAAGGTCGCCTCCGAACCGCGGCCGGAACCCCAAAAAACCGACAAGAAATGCCCCAAATGCGGGAACTATCTCCTATTGCGGACCAGCCGCAAGGGCGAGTATTTCTACGGGTGCGAGAAGTACCCGAAGTGTAAATACACGGAACCCAAGGAACTCGACATCAAATGCCCCCGGGAAGGGTGCGACGGCAATCTCGTCCCTCGCGGCCGCGGCTTCATCGGATGCACGAACTACCCGGATTGCGACTTTCGCGGCAGCGGCGAAGTGGATGAGACCACCCCTTGCTCCGCCTGCGGCCATCCCTGGACCTTCGCCGTCCGCCCCAAGAAGAAGCCCCACGTCCGGCGTTGTCCCAAGCCCGGCTGCGGCCACGAGGAACCCTTGCCCGAGGAATCCGAGGAAGACGCCGTGGAAGCCTCCGCCACTAGCCAAGGCGACGATAGTTGAGCGGAAAAGCCGCCGGTACTAATTCGCCCGGCTCCTCAAGTAGAACGGTTACCCCCGGTTTTCGGACCACCGACTCAAAATGGTGGGGTTGCATCAGAATCCATGGGCAGAACCGGCGTAGAATGGGGGCACTGGGCTGGGTCCGCTTGGAGTTCACCATAGATGCTGGCCCCTTGTCTCCATGCGTTGTGGGTATTTAAACAACCCCAGCGGGGTCACAACCAGTAGCCTGGGGTTGAAGCGCGCGCAACCCGCGGATACCCCAGGATCGTAAGCCAACCCAGTCCAACGACCCAGGTAAGGGTCGCAGCAGCCGGGGTGCATAAAGATCAGCGTCCCACGGAGCCTCACAGCGAGTTTGAGACAGCTGGGGCGAACAATTAGAGAGCACTTCTGGGCTCCCGTTCGGATTTGTTCCGCCCGTTGGGCGGAGGGGTTTTTAAGGCAGGGGACGTCTATCAACCCGACGCCCTTAAACTGCTCCATGAGACGGCGAACCCATCCTTGGTCCTAGCGGCCGCGGAAAGCACGCCGGTTTCCACCGTTCCAGGCGCCCCCAATCGCGCTATATCAATGCATCGACGCCCCGCCAAATCCCAAAACTCCTCACCGTTCACCCAAGTTACATGACGCAGACCCCGCAGAAAACCCAGTGTTGACAAAGATGATTTCGTGAATTAATCTGGTTGTGGTGACCTCTATAATGTAAACAGCGGAGGGGGTGGGAAACAGAAGCTCGACGCTTCGACATGCGGTTCACCCTCGCCGACACGGCGGGTGCGGAGGCGTGGAGGCTATCAGCAGTTTCAACAAAAGAGGAGACATCCAAGCATGAGCCGCTACGACCTGGAATCGCTTTCACTACCGACCCTTAAGGGGGGCGCGTTGCGCGCCTTTGCAAACGCGATCGAGCGTCCTGTCACTCGGGGACCGCTCCTCCGGCGGCTCCTCAAGGCCGGCGGCATTACGAGGTTTCGGGAAGCCGAACTCGATAGCCCGCCGTTGTTCTACCCGCTGAAGGGGGACTCCTTGCGTGATGGAGACCTGCCCGGAAGCGGAAACACGAACGCGGCTTCCGCTGCTCAGATCCAGGCGTGCGCTGATGAACCCTCCAACGCGCCGATCTTCGCAAGCATCGGTGATTACGCACGGGCATACGCTTCCGGAACGGCCACTCCTAGCGAGGTCGCCGAGCGGTTTCTCGCGGCTCTCGAAGCCGAATCACATGAGGAAAAGCCGCTGAATGCCTTTATCGCCGTCGACGCCGAGGAGCTGCGGCGCCTTGCGAAGCGCTCCACCGAACGGCATGAATCCGAAGGCGCGCTTGGACCGCTCGATGGCGTGCCTATCGTGATAAAGGACCAGGTCGACATGGTCCCGTATCCGACGACGGCCGGTACGAGCTTTCTCGGCCGGAACGTTGCTGGCGAAGACGCCACGGCCGTCGCCCGGCTTCGGGCGGCCGGCGCGCTGCTTCTCGGAAAGGGAAACATGCACGAGATCGGGATGAACCCGACTGGCCACAACGTGTATCACGGTCACACGCGCAATCCGTTTCATCGCGACTACGATACCGGGGGGAGTTCGAGCGGGCCGGCCGCTGCGGCCGCCGCCGGACTCTGCCCAATCTCACTTGGGACCGACGAGGGCGGATCGATACGAATTCCCGCGGCTCACTGTGGCCTGGTCGGCCTGAAGGCGACCTTCGGCCGCGTGAGCAGCCATGGCGCGGCGCCGCTTCCTTGGAGCCTCGCCCACGTCGGGCCAATCGGCGCGCACACGCAGGATGTCGCGCTCGCCTACGCCACGATTGCGGGGCCTGACCCCGCCGGCCCGCACACGCTGCGCCAGCCCCCGGTCCTAATTGACGGTTGGGACCAGGCCGATCTCAAGGGCGTAACGCTTGGTGTCTACTGGCCCTGGTTTCGCCACGCCGATCAGCAGATAGTGAGCGCCTGCGAGGACCTGCTGACCAAGCTTGCCGAGCGTGGCGCCACGGTCGAGGAGGTTGAGATACCTAACCTCGATGCGCTTCGCATGGCGCACGCCGTGACGGCCCTGAGCGAGATGGCTTCCTCGATGTCGGCTTATGCCAAGGAGATGCGCAGCCTCGCGCCCTCGACCCGGATCAGTCTTGCGCTAGCCCGAACTTTCACGAGTAGCGATTACATTCGCGCACAGCGGATCCGCGCCCAGGCAATGGCGGACTTCGAGGAGGTATACGCCTCCGTTGATGCCCTGGTGACGCCTGCCTCGGCGGTTATCGCGCCCGCCATTCCCCTAGACGGCATCCCGTGGGGAATGTCCGACCTCGGAACAACGACTGAGAACATGCGCTACACGCTACCCGCTAACATGCTCGGATTCCCGGCGATCAGCTTTCCAGCCGGCTACACGGCGGCGGGCCTCCCGATCGGTATGCAGGCGATGACCTCGCATTGGCGGGAACACCTTCTGCTGCGTATCTCTTACGTTGCCGAACAGACCGTCGAGCGGCGGAAACCCGAAGTGTATTACGACCTGCTACAGTCAGCAGCGCCGGACGCAGGCTCCGATTCCCCAATGGCTACCGACGTAACCGGGGAAGACGAGGCCCCGGAAACGGCAGAAGAAGTGGAAGAGACGGCGGAGGACGAAGGAGCCGGGGAGGACCAGGCTGAGCCCGAACGAGTGAACATCAACACCGCGCCGTTGGAGGAACTGACCCGGATCAGGCATATCGGCCCAACGCGGGCGGAACAAGTCATCGAGCTGCGCCCCTTCGACTCGCTTGACCAATTGACCCGTATCGACGGAATCGGCCCAGCCGCGCTGCGCGACATCGTCGAGGAGGGGGTGGCGTATGTCGAATGACCGGTTCGCTCAGGCGTCGATCTCCCGGCTGATGTCGTAGCGCTCGAAGGCCCAGGCGGTGAGGCAGATGAATCCGCTGGCCGCGAGGAGCATGGAGAAGACGGCCATGAGCCCGCTGACGAATACCGGCCATTCAAAGAGCAAGAGCGCCAGACCGCCGGGCAGCGACGTCAGGAACAGCAACGCGGCATAAAAGACGCCGCGGATGAAGAACAGGGCGTAGGCCTGGCCCATTGCGTGAAGGTTGCCCCGCATGTTGAACATACTGTGCTGAGGGAACAGGAGAAAGAGCAGGTTCTCCACCGCCGATATGCACAGGGTGAAACTCAGGAGAAGGAGGGCGGCCACAACCGGCGTCAGGCTCAGGCCGTTTCCAGCGAGCATCCCCACGAACATCAGCGCCGCGGGAAGGCCTCCGGCTAGGGTGGCGTTCGCGGCGGTTTGCGCCCACGCCAAGGTCACCGCTTTCACGGGAAAGGCCCGGAGCCATTCCATCCGGCTGCGATCGGCGCGAAAATCGAAGGGAAGGAACCACGCCCCGTACACGGCGGCCAGGGTGGCGAGCGCGCCCAGCGCGCCGATTCCGCGTCCGCCGGTGAACAAGACCCCGGCGCCTCCCGCCAAGGCCAGCGCGAGAAAGACGAGATGCAGCTTCCGGCTTTGACGGAGCCCCGCCATGACTTGCCGGCGGTACAAAGGGCCGAAACCCGACCAGTGGGGGAAATGAGGCAACCGAAGGCTTCCGGCCGAACCGCTCGGGCCTTGGAATACCTGGCCCCGCCGGAACCGTTCGAGCCGTTGGTAATGGCGTTCGCTTTCCGCCACGATGCGCTCGATGGACGTCTCATGGACGCGGCACAGCGCCGCCGCCAGGATGGGGACCAGCGCCAGGCACACAAGGCCGTGAGGGGCGAGGATCGGCCAGGGCGCCTGGGCGAAGATGAGGATGGCGAATGGCCGCAGGGGCAGCGCGGCGCCTTGGATGATGGGGTCGGCCGTCACCCTTTCCAAAACGCCTTCCGCCGAGGCGTGGCCGCCGGTCACGGCGAATCCGATGTAGGCGGCATAGCTCGCCATCCCTCCCGCCAGCGCAACGAGCGTCCCCCATTTGCGGAGTCCATTCCCCAAGCCGCGATGCCACTGAGCGAGGGTTATCGAGGCCAAGTTGGCGCATAACCAGTAGAACAGCAGCCCATGGAAGGTGAGTAGAATATTGCCGCTGACTGTGTGCATTCCCATGGTGATAAGGAAAGAAATGACCACGGATTGCAGCAAAACGCCCCATAACCGATAGAGAACCACCTGCCACCGGGGAACGGGCGCGGGGAATAGCCAATCGATCTCGTTGGGCTGGAACGCCAAGGGAGCGGTGGGGAGCAGAAGGGTCAAGAGCATCCCAAGGAGCGCGAAGATGAGCAACACGGGCGCGAGCATCTCTGGCGTGGCGAGCATATCGCGGTATTCCGCCATGAACGGGACCTGAGAGCGGCCCTCCTCGAGGATGCCCATGCCGCTTATCACAAGCGATACGAGGTACAAGCCGATCAGGCCCAATCCCACCAGACTAAGGGCGATGTGGCGCGGCCTGCGCAGGGAATGCAGGAACTGGCGGACGACGCCTTTCATCCGCAATCGGATGAGTGTCACAAGACCGGGATGAAGCATGGAGCCCCTCAGGTTGATGGACCCAGCGGCGAGTCCGCCTGGCCGGTGACCCGGAAGAAGACATCCTCCAGCGTGGGATCCGTCTCCACATCGCCGAACAACGAGCGCGCTTGCGCAGCGGAACCGGTGTAGACCTGCCGGCCGTGATGAATGATGAGCAAGCCCGTGCACAGGTCTTGAATGAGCGCAAGCAGATGGCTGCTCACAATAACGGCGGTTCCCTTGGCGGCCTCTTCCGTGATGCTTTCCTTGAGCGTGCGGATGCCCCGGGGATCCAGACCGGTCATGGGCTCGTCCATCAAGATGAGTTGCGGGGCGTGGATGTACGCGCAGGCGATCGCCACTTTCTGACGCATCCCCCGGGAAAGTTCGTGCGCCATGGTGTGCCGCTGGCCGGTTAGCTCGAACCGCTCAAGCAACTCGTCCGCCTTGGGCTGGTAGTCCGCCACGCCGTACAGCGCCGCGATGAATTCGAGATGCTCCCAGACCGTGAGGGCGTCGAAGAGATGGGGGTCATCGGGCACATACGCCAAACGCTGCTTCGCCTCGACGGGCTCTTGCACGACGTCGTATCCCCCTGTCAAAAGCCGCCCCCGCGTCGGTGGGATGATGCCCGCCATGGCGCGTAGCAGCGTGGTCTTACCGGCGCCGTTCGGTCCGAGGAGGCCCAGGATGGCGCCGCGTTCGACCGTGAAATCCAGGTTGTCCACGGCGACAGCCGTATCGTAGACCTTACGGAATCCCGAGACCTGCGCTACCGCGGCGTCCGAGACATGCGCTTCCATGTTCATTCGCTCCTTGTCAGGGACGCGGCCGTCTCGGGTTCCGTAGCGGGATAGGCGCGCAACCATTCCACAATGGGACGATGCGTCTCCTCCCTCCCCCGCCGGGCGAAGGCCAGGTCCACATGATTGTAGTCCGCCGAATAGCCGAATTCCGTGCTCAAAACGATGAGCTTCTTGTCGCCGTGGGACAGGGAATCGAACAATTGCACCACGTTCTCCCGCCGCGCCAGGGGATCGTACGCCGCATAGAGGCCCAGGAGCGGCGTGCGAAGCTTGTGGGTCTCCGCGGCCACATCCGTCTTGCCGTGATTCATGACCCAACGTCCGGTGACCGCCCACTCCTCGGCTTCGCGCGCCGCCGGGTAAGGGGCCAAGTCGACAAGATGGAAGAAGACGCCCGGCGTCACATCGGGATGCACGTTCGCCCAATTGATGGGTACGAGCCGCTGCCGAAGGCGCATCGAGAAGACAAGGGGGGCGCCGAGGCGGACGAGAAACGAGAGCACCGTGGGGACATGGTAAAAGAGCAAGCCAAGCAACCGCCGGCGGGTCATGTGGACGCCGTCAAAACGGGGAGGCGCGCCTAGTACAGTGGCGGAGGCGACGGCTGCGGCGCCATGGACGATCTCGTAGGCGAAAAACAGCATACCGCCGAGCGAATGGCCCACCCAGTGAATGCGGGAAAACCCCGTTCGCTCTTGTATGTGCTGGATGGCGGCGGGCAGATCCTTTAGCAGCACGTCGTCCAGTGTAGCCTCGAACCGCTCCCCCGCCGGGGCATGCGCGCTTCGGCAAATCCGGTAATCAAGCGCCCAGCAGTCATACCCCGCCTCCGTGAGGGAGTCAACGATGGCGCCGCCGGCCGGCGCCTCAAAGTTGCGATGATTCACGAAGATGCCGTGGCACAACAACACCGGTTCGCCATGGGCGCCGGGGTCCTTCGGACGGTGACGGTGCGCGGCGATGCGCCAGCCGTCTTCCGTGGCGATGAAATGCGCTTCATCCGCGCGGGGCTTCCCAGGGTAACGGTGGACCAGCAGCGCCCAAAGCCCCGCAAGCAGACTGGTCGAAGCGAAAAGCGCCGCGAGGATCGCCAAGGGGATCATGGCGCCGTCCTTTCCGTATCCGCGTCCGGCTCGAGATGGCGTTTGACGGTCTCCGCGAGTTGCCGGTTGAATCCGCGCAGCTCGGCGATTTGGCCGGGGTCCGCTTCCTTGATCCGGGCGACGGATCCGAAGGCGTTGAGCAGTTGCCGGGCGCGCCGTTGGCCCACGCCGGGGATGGTGGTGAGCTTCGTACTCGTGACGGCCTTGCCGCGCCGCTTGCGGTGATACGTGTTGGCGAAGCGGTGGGCCTCGTCGCGGATGCGCGCCAGCAGGTGAACCACCGGCGAGTGTTGTTTCAACACGATGGGATTCATCCGGCCGGGGATGAAGAAGCGTTCCGGCGAATGGGAGCCGTCCTCTTGGCTGCGGCTCTTGGCGATGCCCGCGGCGGGGAGGTCGTCCAGGCCGAGATCCTGGAACACCGCCGTGGCAACCCCGAGCTGGCCCTTGCCCCCGTCCAGCAACACGAGGTCGGGCAGGTCGCCTTCTTCGATGGCCCGCTGGTAGCGCCGCATCAAGACTTCCCGCATCATCCCGAAATCGTCCTGCCCTTCCACCTGTTTGATCGCGTAGTGGCGATACCGGTTCTTGTTCGGCTCGCCGGCTTCGAAGACCACCATGGAGCCCACGGCCTTGGCCCCCTGCGTCGTGGAGATGTCGAAACACTCGATCCGCTGCGGAACCCGGGGAAGCTGGAGCGCCTTGCGCACTTGCTCAAGGACGTCTTTGTTGGCTTTCTCCGAGAGGCGCTTCTCTTGAAAGCTGCTTTCGGCGTTGCGTTCCGCCAGCTCGACCATGCCCCGCTTGTCTCCCCGTTGCGGGTGATGGAGGGTGACGCGGCCGCCTCGCTGTTCGGAAAGGATTTCGGCGAGGACTTCGTGCTCGTCCAAAGACACGGGGACAAGAATCTCGGGCGGGATGAGCGCGCCGTCGCTATAATACTGCAAGATGAACGAACTCAGCATCTCGTCCACGGGCATTTCGTGGCGCTTGAACGAGAAGGAACGTCCGCCTGTCAGTTTGCCCCCGCGGAAAAAGAGCGCCTGCACCTCGCTGTACCGCCCCTCGGTGTACACGCCGAATACGTCGGTGTCCCCCTCTTGGCCCGCGCGTACGGTCCGCTGGCGTTCGAGCGTGTGTTCGAGGGCGTGAAGCCGGTCGCGGAGCAGGGCGGCCTGCTCAAATTCCAGGGCGTCCGCGTGTCTCTGGATGGCTTCCTTGAGCCGCGTCTTCAATTCGCTGTTGCGGCCCTCGAGCGCGAGTTGCACCTGGTCCACGAGTTCGCGGTAGGCCTCCTTGTCCACATACCCCACGCACGGCGCCGCGCATTGCCCCATCTGGTAATACAGGCAGGGCCGCGTGCGGTTGTTGAGGACGGCGTCGCTGCACGTGCGCAGCGGGAAGACTTTTTGGAGGTGGCGCAACGTCTCGCGGACGGCCTGCGCGCTTGAATACGGCCCGAAATACTTGGCCCCGTCGCGCTTCACCTTGCGCGTCACGGTAAGCCGGGGGTAGGGATGCTGCACGTTGAGCTTCAGGCTGACATACGTCTTGTCATCCTTCAGCTGGACGTTGTAGCGGGGCTTGTGTTCCTTGATGAGGCTGTTCTCGAGGAGCACCGCCTCCTTGTCCGTGGTGGTGACCATGAAATCGATCCGGGCCACGCGCCGCATCAAGAACTTGACGCGGTAGCGCGTATCCTGATCGTTGATGTACGAACGGATGCGCGCGCGAAGGTTCCGCGCCTTCCCGACGTAGATCACCTTATTCGCCTGATCCCGCATGATGTAGCAACCGCTAGCCGTGGGGACCTGGCTCAAGTCGAATTCGGCCAAAAATGCCCCGGGATCCTTGCGGGCCGCGGGATCGGGCGTGAGTTCCAATTGGGTCAGCGATGCGATTTCCGGACGCTCTTCCATATCTCAAGGATACCACAGCGCTTCACGGCGGCGGAAAGGATCAAACCAACCCGCCTAGATGGGGCGCGGCCCGCCGTGCTAAACTATCGTGTATGAACACATTACTACCTCTTATTCTATCGTTAGCTGTCGCGGGGGCGGAGGGAGAACTCGCCTATCTGGCTGGGGCGAATCCGGCCACGCGTCAGGTGTGCGCCGTTGATGTCGAAAGCGGGGAGGTCCGCGAACTCGGGCCCGGACGCGGCGACGGTCCTCCAGCGTGGGCGCCGGACGGCGAATGGCTCGCCTTCGAGTCAGAAGACGAGGATGGCGTGGGCATCTACGTCGTTCGCGCCGACGGTTCCGATGGCGTCATGCTTGATACGGAGGCCTCCCATAACCATCATCCCCAATGGGCGCCGGATGGCGAGCGCATCGCCTACTCCGCGGGTGAAGGATTGAGACGCCAAATCCGGGTCCATGATCGCGCCACGGGGGAAGAGACGGTTTGGGCCGGGGGCCAGGAAGGACTGCTGACGGTGCGTTGGATGAGCGACGATGAACTCCTCGCCACGGCGCTCAAAGGAACGGCGGGGCAAAACCTAAGCTCGGATTTGTTTCGCGTCACGGAGGACACGGCGGAGCTTATCCCCCTCGGGGAGGATACGGAGGGACGCTATTTCGAATGGGCGCCCGCGCCCAATCCCGCGAACCCGGGCCTGATTGCCTTCGAGTCCAATGACGGCGGATTCCGCGACATCTTCATCGCCTCCGAGGAGCGGGGTTTGGTCAATGTGAGCAATCATCGCCGGGCGGATTGGAATCCCGCGTGGTCCCCCGATGGCGAATGGCTCGTCTTCGAGTCCTTTCGTGAAGGGCGGCGCGGGATTTTCCGCGTATATCCAGAGACGATGCGGGTACACGAGGTGGCCGTATCCGAAACCTATGAGAATTGGGCGCCGGCATGGGCGCCGGAGGGGGAACGCGTGGCGTTCGTCTCGAATCGTGATGGCGCGCCCCGCATCTTTGTCATCGGCGTGGAGGGCGGGGACGCCCGGCCGGTGACGGAGGCCGATCAGCCGGCCACCCATCCCGCTTGGCGGCCGGGGAGCAGCCAATGAGCATGACATCCCGCCTTATGCTGGCCGTTTGCGCCGTCTGTCTCGCGTCCGGGGCCATGGGCCGCGCGGGGGATGGCCCGCTCGATATCATCTTGAGTCCCCACAATGGCCGGCCCGCCTTGGTCCGGCCCGGCGCCGCCTTTGAAGCCGTGCTAACGAAGGAGACCCCCCTGAAACTCGCTGGCGAAGACGGCACATTGACAATGGCGGTGGACTGGGAGGAACGCCCGGACGGCCGTTACGTGGCCACCTGCCACCTGCCCAAAGAGATTGCGCCTGGGGTCTATGCCCTGGAGGCCGAAGGCGAAGGGGATGGCGAGCGCGATCGCAATGAGCGGGCGCTCCACGTGCGGGACTCCTTCCCCGAGGTCTATCTCGTGGCCCACATCGCGGACCCCGTGGTTGGAGAAGGCGGAGATCTCGAGGAGTCCCTTGGGCTTTTCACTGAAATCGCCGCCGAAATCGGGGAGGCCAACGCGGATGTGGCCTTGATTACGGGCGAACTCACCGCCAACGAGACGGACGAGGAGTACGCCGCGTTTTTGAACGCGCTCGAGGATTTGTCCATGCCTGCGTTTGTATGTCCGGCGCCGAGTGAAGAGAGCGTCCGCTATTTCGGCCCCCCGCCCTTCGCGTTTTGGTATGGCGAGGACGCCTATCTCGGCTTTGACGGAACCGTTGCTCCTCCTGCGCCTCCATGGGAGCCGGCGGAAAGCCTCCTCTACCGTTTGCGCCGCGAGACCAAGCCCGCCCGTTGGGCCATCGGATTCGCCAACCGCTACAGCCAGGCTTTCCCCATGCACAGCCAAATCAGTCTCTTCGTGGACGATCCCCTTGACCTCTTGATCACGGGGCCGTGGGAAATGGAGCTGGTGGACGAAGAGGGCGAAGAGATGGAGCCCGCCCTGCCGTGGGGCCGGACGCCGGTGGCCATCACGCCTCCCGCGAGCGAAGGGGCCTATCGCTTTTTGCAAGTGTCGCCGGCCGAGGCGCGGCCCCGTGCTCCGGAATCGGTGGTAGATAATGACACCAACGA
>JBKHFO010000033.1:0-21292 GCA_046540175.1 Candidatus Hydrogenedentota bacterium | reverse complement strand
TCGCGGAGGTGGCGGAGCACATCGAAGCCGACGTCGAGGCGGGCGCGTTTGAGTTGGACGCGGAAACCGAGGAGTGGCTGGAAAGCATCCGGCAGAACTGAACAACCGTGGCGCCGTGGCGGCGTGGCGTGAGGCGTGGCCCCCCGGCGCCCTCAGTCCTCCAACGCGGTGTGGCCCTTGTCTTGGGCGGGGCTTTCTGGCTGGAGGGAGAAATCGCCGTTGGCGGGGTCCGTCAAGAGGGGATCCGCGCCGATGAGGGCGTCCGTCTCGGGCGTGGGGAGGCTGGGCGCGCTGGCGCCGGGGTTGTCCATGCAGTACCACGCGTTGCGGGCGAAGGTGAAGGTCTCCGGCGCTGTGTGCGGGCCGATATTCACGCCGCCGCTGGCCCAATCATCGGAGTGGAACACGATGATGTTGTCCGTGAATTCGCCGTTGCGGGCCGGGACAAATCCTTCTTCCGTGGTCTCTTGCAGGATGCGAAGCGCCCACCGGCCGGGGTGATGGATGGTGTTATGGCGCACGATGGCGCCGTCCACGCCCACATAGGCCACCGGCGCCTGGTTGCGGCTGAACACGTTGCCTTCGACCGTAATTGCCTTCGCCTCGTATCCCCGTGGTTCGGGCCGGAAGAATGGCAGGCCGGTGCTGCCGCCGATGTTGACGCCTCGGGCGCAGCCTTCGACGTAGTTGCCGCGGATGAGGATGTCCCGGCTGCCGCCCTTTGCTTGAATGCCGGCCGTGGGCGCGCTGGGATCGTGACGGATCTCGCAGCCCGTGATCACGCCGCGATGGCTCCCCACCATGTCCACGCCTTGTCCGGCGTCCCCCCAGTACTCAATAACGCAATCCTCCACCCGGAAATCTTGCACGCCGGACAGCTTGACGCCATCGCGGTTGCCTTCCGGTCCCACGTCGCGGATGGTGAGGCGGCGCAGGGTCACGTGATGCGAAGGCGTGTCGAAGGTTCCCCCGTCGTCGATGTTGAGCCCATTGCCGCTGGCGCCGATGAAATGGAGGTCCTGCAACGTCACGTGGGCGACGGTCGATAACTGCATGCTGTTACCGGCGCCCATGAACACGGGCGGATCATCGGTATCGGCGCCCGCGATAACGATGGGATGATCCGGTTCGCCCACGATGTCCCTGAAATGCATCCCGCCGCTGTATTCGCCCGGCGCAATCTCGATGCGGTCGCCCGGTTCGGCCGTGGTGATGGCTTCGGCCAACGCGGCCTCGTCCGCCACGGTGATCGTTTCCGCTTGGGCATGGCCCATCACGCACACAAACGCCGCCGCCATGAGAACACGGGTCATCCCACCGTCTCCTTTGCTGGATTCGAGGATTCGCGTTGTTGCTGGCGAATCCTCATCGCCTCGCGGTACGCCTCCACGGTTTCGCGCACATACCGCTCCATCGTATACCGTTGCAGGGCGCGTTCCCGGCCGGCTTGCCCCATGGCCTCGCGCTTGGCGGGATCCTGCGCCAGCGTTCGCAACGCCTCCGCCAGCGGCTCGACGGTTCCCGCCGGCACGACGAAACCTTCCACGCCATCGTCCACGTCCTCCGGAAGCCCGCCATGATCCGAGACCACCAAGGGTTTCCCCGCGGCCATCTTCTCCTTGACCACGAAGGAAGAGAGATCACACTCGATGCTGGGCAAGGTGGCGATGTCCATGGCCTGGATGCAGCGGGGCATGTCGTCGCGAAAGCCCGTGAACAGGACGCGGTCCGCCACGCCGCATTCCCCGGCCAGCCGCTCGAGGTCCTCGCGCAAGCCCCCTTCGCCCAAAGCCAGCAGGCGGAGCCGAGGGACGTCTTCTTGCAGTTGGCTCAGCGCGCGGATGAGAAACTCGTGGCCCTTGGCCTTCACCAGCCGCGCGGCGATGCCCACGACAACATGGTCCTCGTCGTAACCGAACTCGGCCCGCGCGGATCGGCGCGCCTCGGCGCCGGGCCGGAAAAGTTCCGCGTCCACCCCGTTGCGCACCACCCCCATGCGGGCGGGATCGAAGGCCTTTTGCGCGGAGAGCCGGGCGCGCATGATCTCGCCCAGCACAATCTGGTAATCGGTCCAGCGGCGGTTCAAGATGCGGTTTGAGAGCCCGTCATGCACGTGATACGTGTTGTGGCGGGTGCGCGCGATGGCCACGGGCTGGCCGAGCGTCCGGTTGGCGATGGCGCTGACCCAATGGTCTGGCGAGCCGTTGACGTGGATGATATCGGGCTGATCGTTGAGCATAAGACGCCGCATCGCCGCGATGTCCTTCCACCACGCGGCCGCCCGCGCGCCGCCACGGAATTGGAAGCGGTTGGCCACTTCGCATTCCACTTCGGCGGCGCGGTCCACGAGAACGCTGTGTTCCCGGCATCCGATGATGGGCCGGTGGCCGAGGGCCTTGAGGTGCTTGGCCAGCACCGTGACATACCGCACCTGGCCGCCGCCCCGGGAATGGGCGTCGAGGAGCAAGACGGTGAGGGGGGAATCGGGGGTGTTGCTATTGGTCATTTGCGGGTGTTTTTCCTGCGGGATTTCTGCCGTTTTTTCAAGCCGGTGATGCGCAAGAACTCGCGCCAGTTCCGGGTAAGGTGTTCCATACGCCACAATTCGCTCGAAGGTATGTCCAACATCGCTCTGTTAAGGAACCACGTGTCCTCGTGGCCCCGGCCCGCCATGCGAATGCAGTAGAATCCGAGCGCTTGGAGCCGTTGCATGACAGAGTCCACCTCGTCGCGGGGGACGAGGCCCATGAAGTCGTGAAACTCGACCGTAATCTGTCCGATCCGGCGCAGGGCGTCCTCGTCACAGGTTCGCAGCACCTCGATTTCCGAGCCTTCGATGTCCATCTTAAGGAGATCGACGGTGTCCCAGCCGAGTTGTTGGATAAAGGAATCGAGCGTTTGGCTGGGCGTCTTGACCGACGCCGTATGAACGCCGTCGCGTTTGAACACGGAATTCGCGGTGGAACGCGGGCTGAGTTGCAGTTCGACTTCGCCGTTCGAGCCTGTAATGGCCAGATTGTACTTTCGAAGGCCGGGCCTATCCGGGATCGCGCGGCACACGTCCGGAGCCGCCTCGGCCGCGGCGCATTCGCACCCGAAGCGTTCGATGACTTCCCATGCGAAGGCGCCTTCGTTCGCGCCGAGATCCACGACGCGTGAATCCGCGCCGAGAAAACGGGTCTCTATGGTGTGCCGGGCGATGGATTCGAGTGCCACGGGGGATGTCCTTACCACGCATAACGGGCGCGCCATGCAACGCTAACGTCAGGTCTCGGTTGCTATCCATACTAGAACGCGAACGCCCGAATTGCAACCCAATGCACCCCCTCCCCGAATAGGAACGCCGCACCAGCGAACAACATCCCCCTTGATCCCCCTTATAGTAGCGCTGTCTTCACGGGCGGCTATATGTATGCCGGCAAGATGCCGGCGGTACGAATTATTCCCCCTTTGAAGGGGGTGGCCCGTAAGGGCCGGGGGATGTGAACACCTAGCAGATTAACCTCACCCGCTTATAGCCCGTACAAGACCCCATACTTCGTGCTGAGGTAGGTCAAATAGGGTTCGGCGTCCGGCGGTTCGCCGCAGATCCGCTCCATCAGCTCGACCGGCGTGTAGCGGCGGCCATGCTGGTGAATGTGCTGGCGCAGCCACGTGAGCAGCGGGCCGAAGGCGCCCTGCTCCACCTGCTTCCACAAGTCCGGGATATTGCGCTCGATAACCTGGAGCAGTTGCGCGGCGTAAAGGTTGCCCAGCGCGTAGGTGGGGAAATAACCCATGGCTCCGTGGGACCAGTGGATGTCTTGGAGGCAGCCCTCGGCGTCGTTGGGGACATCCACGCCGAGCAATTCCTTCATCTGAGCGTTCCAGGCTTCCGGCACGTCCTTGACCGCCAGCCGGCCTTCGATAAGGTCGCGTTCGAGACGGTAGCGCAGCACAATGTGGAGGTTGTACGTGCATTCATCGGCTTCCACGCGGATGAGCGACGGCGTGACGCGGTTCACCGCGGCGTACACCTCTTCCGGCCGAACGCCATCGAGTTTGTCCGGGAAGTATTGCTTGAAGAGCGGCGTATAGCATTTCCAGAAGGGCAGGCTCCGGCCGATGACGTTCTCCCAGAGCCGGGATTGGGATTCGTGTATGCCCAGCGACGTTCCGCTGGCCAGCGGCGTCCGGCGGTCCTCGGGACGGATGCCTTGTTCATACAGCGCGTGGCCCCCTTCGTGAAGCGAGCCCATGAGGGCGGAGAACGGATTGGCCGTGCTAAGCCGCGTGGTGATCCGGACATCGTGCATGTCGAAGTTCGTGGTGAAGGGATGCACCGACTTGTCTTGCCGGCCCGCCTCGAAGTCGTAGCCGATGTCTTTCAGAATCTGGATCGAGAAATCCCACTGCGCCTGCTCGTCCCACTCCCCCTTGAGCCAGGGCGCGTTGGGTTGGGCGGACGATTCGCCGATGTGGCGCGCGAGTTCGCTTTGCCGGGGCGCCATGGCGTCGAACAATGGGGTGAGCCGTTCCACGGTCATTCCTCGCTCATAGTCTTCGAGCAGGGCGTTGTAGGGCGAGCCCTCGTAGCCGTGGTATTCCGCGCGGCGCTGGTTTAACTCCACGATCTTCTCGAGATGCGGCTGAAACTGGGGGAAACTCGAGTCCGCCCGCGCTTGGATCCACGCATGATACGCGCGGGTCTGGGCCTCGGAAAACTCGTGAACGAAATCCTCGGGCAACGCCGCCGCGCGATCGTAGTCATACCGCGTCACGTCTACGAGACGGCGCTTGTCCCCGGAAAGCTCGGCATCGTCAAGCGCGTTCAGAAGTTCGCCCACCTCGGCGGACGTGAACAGGCGGTGCTTCAAGGCGGACAACGTCGCGAGCTGCATGCCGCGGGCCTCCGCGCCTTTCGGCGGCATGTAGACCTCCATGTCCCACTGCAATAGGGAGGCGGCGTTGTCTATGTCCGCTGCTTCCGCCAACCGCGCCTTGAGTTGTTTCAGCCTTTCCGCCGCCACTGCGCCGCTCCTTTTTTCGGTTCCGCTGGTGCTTGCTTTGTGGAATCGTCCGGCATCCTCAAGTCTCCCCTCGGGATGCCGGGCGGGTGTTCACGTTATTTGATGGCGGGCAGGCTCGCCGCCGCGATGCTCTGGCCTACGCGGCGGATCTTTTCGTCGGGCAGATGAAGCGCGACCCCTTCGGCCAATTTCGGGAAGGAATCCTTGAGCACCGTCTTCGCGCCGTCGAGCAGGAACCCGCCGCCCCGGCCCGAGGTGCACCGCCCCAGAATCAACACGTGTTTGAGGTCGTAGAAATCGGCGTAATGCGCAATGCCGTAGCCCATGTAAATGCCCATGGTCTTCCAGATGTTCTCGGCCCGTTCGTCGCCGCTTTCCAGCAGCTCCTGCACATGCTTCAAGCGGTCGGCGTCGGTTCCATCCTCCGGCAGTTCGATGCCCGCCTTGGGCGCGAGCCGGAACACGCATTGCTGCGAGAAATACAGGGCGCCCACGCCGCGATCATCCGACCACTCGTCCGCCGGCGCGTCCGGACTGTAATCCACCGGCGCGAAAGCGAGTTCGTTGAGCCAGCCCGTGATGTTGCCTTCCGGCGTCACGTAACCAGCCGCCTCGCTGGAACCCAGCGCCAAGCCGAGCACCGCGTTGTCCTCCAGCGACATGGAGCCCGCCAAGGCAGTGACTTCGCCGTCGTTCACAATTTCAAACGGCACGCCGAACGCGTCGCGCAACCGCAAAAACATCGTGCGCACCTCGTCGAACCGCTCCTTGGGCACGCCCCGGAACAGAGAGGCGATCATGGCATGGTTATTGATATAGACGCCCGCCGCGCTGCCGCCAATCGCGTCCACGCGTGGCATATGCCCGGCCGCCGTCTTGAGCGCCGTCATGATCTCGTCATAGTGATACTGGGGATCGGTCTGTTTCCGGGGTTCCCAGACGACCTCTTCACTGTACACCGGCTCGCCATCCACGACCGCCGACACCTTCCGGTCCGAGGCGCCGAGGTCAAAGCCGATCCGGCATCCGTCGAGATGCCGGCCCAGGGGTTGCGCCGATTCCTTCTCGGGCGGGACCTCTTCCGGAGCGCATGGTGTAACGGTGAACGGTTTCTGATACACCGATTCGCCCATGAAATGGTAATCGAACGCGCGCTCGCCATCGGGCGCGTAGGTCTTTGCGAGGCGCTCGCCAATCGAACGCGGTCCGCCCACATACACGCGCCACGCCCCGCGCTGCCATAGCAGAAACTTCAAGAGCCGCTCGGCGTAGAACAGGTTTGCGCCGGCCCGGGGGTGATCCTCCGAAAACACCATGGTTTCGTACCGCGATATCGCGCCGTCGCCCCGTTCAAGCGCCAGAATCAGCGGGACGCCCGCTCCCGATTCCGCGACCTCGTCGCGATAGGCGTGGTTCGCCAACACGGCCGGACGATAGCCTTTGTCCAGCGGCGGCTCGTGATGGGGAGGGATCAACGCGAATTTGTCTGTCATGATTCGGGCCTTTCTTTAGTATTGTGTGTTCCGGACACGTGCGTACTACACCAACGCGGCAATAAACAAAGCCCTGCCTCTCTCCTAAAGCGCAGGCAGGTATCCCCAGGGGAAGTGGAACTGGAGGGGACTATAGCATACCGCGCGCGGGCTACCCAAGAGACGCACCGCCCGGCCACCCGGAACTTCGTGAGCAACGTGGAAGAACGGCGCGACGTGAGCCGCCGAACACTTGGCGCGCATCCAGTCCTTGACTCCAGAGAACTCCTCCGATAATCTAAGTCACACGTAGCCACATGTGCCGCGGGACAAAGGGTGTTCGGATTGGCGCCGCGAGGGTCGAGGAATGAAATGCATCCCCAGCGGTGGTGAACTGGCGCCTGGAACGGTTCCGTTTCATGTAACTAGTGTTAAATCAAGATAAAATGGGGGACTGCTAGTGTTTTGTAGCGCATGCGGCACAAAGATGGCGGACGACGCAAGCTTCTGTTCAAGTTGCGGTGCTGCGCTTTCCGGCGCTCAATCCACGCAGGCTCACGAACCGGACACCGGGGAACCCCTTCTTGTCTTGCAGCCACGTTTTATCGGCTGGGTCACGGCCTTGTCTGTTTTGCCAATTCAACTGTTCATGACCGTGTGGGGAGCCGGCTTCTTGGGTGGATTCGGGATGTTTGCGGTCGATGCGCTCGGATTGCCCTTACCGCCCTGGTTCACGTTCGTATTCTTTGGCTGTCTCTTCTTCTTCGGCATTCCATTACTCGTTTATACGGCAAAGAAGAAGACGTACGCGGAAACAGAGTATCGATTCTTCAAGGATCGTTTGGAATACGCAGAGGGGTTCTGGACCGCGGAGAACAAGACAATCAATTACGACAAGGTAACCGAAACCGCCATGCGTCGGGGTGTTATTCAGAGGAAGTACGGACTCGGCACGATCTTCCTTGCAACGCCTGCTACAGGATTTCAGCAAGGCCAAACGGCAAGCGGAATCCAAATCAGGGATGTAGAGGAACCAGAGGAAGTGTATGCGGCCATACAGAAGTTGATCGGAAAATGAGAACACCCAACAAGCCGGACGAGGGAACGCGACGGCTTACAGCCGCGAGTAATCCGTCGCGTTGGCATTAAAAACCGGGCAGCGGCTGACAACAATGTCCACTTGCCGGCGCAAGAGGGGCACAGCCGTTAGCCGGGGGGGTGAAGAGCGCGGCTAACGGATGTGCCGCGGGGATGCCGGTTAGTCCGAGTTATCTTCGGTAGGTTCGTAATGTTCCGTGCGATGCCGGACAATTTCCCCGCGAATCATGTAAATGACATCCTCGGCGATATTGGTGGCCAAATCACCCATGCGCTCGAGGTGTCGCGAAACACTCAGAAGGTGAATTAGCGCTTCCATATCCTCCGGCCGTTCCTGGATGCCTTGCTGTACCTGATAATACATCCCCATATTAATGGCGTCCACTTCGTCATCCATGGTGCAGACCTGATAGGCGATGCGGGCGTCCTGATTCACCAGCGCGTCCAAGCTCTTGCGCAGCATTTCCTGTACCTTGGCGGACATGCCTGGAAAATCAAACGGCGCGTCAATCCGTTCATAGTGTGAGAAGAAGAGGGAGCGCTCCGCGATATTGACCGCCAAATCTCCGATGCGCTCTAGATCGTTGTTGATCTTGAGCACCGCGATGATGAGACGCAAGTCGTGCGCCACGGGTTGATGAAGAGCCAGGATTTTTTGACATTCCTCTTCGACATCGACTTCCATTCGGTCGATCTCAATGTCTCCATCAATGACTTGCTGGGCCAATTCCGGATTCCGTTCCCGCATGGCCCGCACGGCCTTTTGAACGCTCTCCTCCACAATAGCGCTCAGGGTTAGGAGCTTTTTCTTGAGATGTTCCAGCGCGTTGCGGAGGTGAATAGTCATGTGGTTCACTTTCTAACCGTGGGCGGTAAGCGCCTAATACATCGCCGCGTTCCGGGCTTAACCGAAACGGCCGGTGATATAGTCCTCGGTCTGTTGTTTCGATGGATTGGTGAAAATGTGAGGCGTCGAACCGAACTCGATCAACCGCCCCTCGAAGAAGAACCCGGTGAAATCGGAGACGCGGGCGGCCTGTTGCATGTTATGGGTCACAATAACAATAGTGTACTCGTTTCGCAACTGCGAAATCAGATCCTCAATGTGCGCGGTGGACTTGGGATCAAGCGCCGAGGCCGGTTCGTCCATGAGCAGCACGTCGGGATCCACGGCCAAGGCGCGCGCAATGCACAGGCGCTGCTGTTGGCCGCCGGAAAGGCCAAGGGCGCTCTGATTGAGCCGGTCTTTGACCTCGTCCCACAACCCCGCCCGCACCAAGCTGCGCTCCACGATTTCGGCGAGTTGCGCGCGATCGCGCGTGCCGTGAATGCGGGGACCATAGGCGACATTGTCGTGGATGGATTTAGGGAAGGGGTTCGACTTCTGGAAAACCATACCGACTTTCTTGCGCAGTTCCACCACATCGGAGCCGTTGCGGTAGATGTCCTCGCCGTCCATCTGGACCGTTCCGTGGACGCGGGCGCCGTCGATGATGTCGTTCATGCGGTTGATTGTGCGCAAAAACGTCGACTTTCCGCAACCGGAGGGTCCAATAAGCGCGGTTACGTGACGCGCCGGGATGTCCATGTCGATGCTGTCCAAGGCTTGTGTAGGACCGTAGAAAAAGTCCAAACCGCGGACATGAACCTTTATGGGGAGGTCCTGCAAGGATTCGTGTTTTACCATTGGAATTTCTTTCGGAATCGGCTGCGCAGTATGATGGCCGCCAGGTTTAGCCCCAATACGAGCGCCAACAGCACGAATGCGGTCCCATATTGCATGGGCCGGACGGTGGCCGTATCGGGGTGCTGCGTGGCGAGTATATACAAGTGATAGGGAAGCGCCATCACCTCGTCGAATATGCTGCGTGGCAATCGTGGCAAGAAGAACGACGCGGCAGTAAGCAGAATTGGCGCGGTCTCGCCGGCTGCCCGTCCAATGCCCAGAATCGCTCCGGTCAACATCCCGGGGATGGAGTAGGGGAGCACATTGTAGCGAATAGTCTCCCATTTTGTGGCGCCCAATGCAAGACTGCCCTCTCGCAGGGCGTTGGGCACGGCGCGCAAGGCTTCTTCGCTGGATACGATGATGGTGGGCAAGACCATGCACGCGAGGGTGAGGCTGCCCGCCAATATGGATTGTCCAAACCCGAAGAAGTACACGAACAGGCCCAGCCCGAAGAGGCCAAACACAATGCTTGGGACCCCCGCCAAGGTGACAATGGCCAGCCGGATGGTCCGGTTGAACCGGCCTTGGCGGGCGTATTCGGACAGGTAGACGGCGCTTGCCATGCCGAGCGGCAAGGCAACGATGATTGTGCCCACCACCAGGTAAAAGGTCCCAACGATAGCGGGGAAAATGCCCCCTTCCGCTCCGCTGCGCCGGGGCCGCTCGGTCAAGAACTCCCAACTGATGGCGGGGAGGCCATTCCACACAATATCGAAGATGATATAGCCGACAACCAACACGACGAAGTACGTGACGGCCCGCATTAGCCCGTTAATGAGCCGCTCCATCATCCACGGCCTCATCATTCATGCTCCTGATAGCGCCGCAACACGCGTTGAGCGACCAAGTTGATGAAAAAGGTCATCACGAGTAGGACCACCCCCACCCAAAACAGGGCGCGGTAGTGGACGCTCCCATAGGCTACTTCGCCCATTTCGCTGGCAATAGTTGCTGTCATTGTCCGCACGGAATCAAAAGGATTCCCCGTAAGATTGGCGGCGTTGCCTGTCACCATAAGCACGGCCATTGTTTCGCCAATAACCCGGCCCATCCCAAGCATGACAGCCGCGATGATACCACTCAAGGCAGACGGTGTTGTAATTCTCCACACGGTCTGAAGCTTGCTAGCCCCCAATGCCATGCTGGCTTCCTTATAGGAGACCGGCACTGCGCGGATGGCGTCCTCGGATATTGAAATGATGGTGGGAACCGCCATGAGCGCCAAGATTAGCGCGCCCGTGAAGGCGTTAAGGCCGGACCGCAGATCCAGTCCCTGGCTCACCAGCGGCGCCACCACCACGAGCCCAAAGAACCCAAGCACAACCGAGGGGATGCCCGCCAGCAGTTCGATGAACGGTTTGAGGATCTCGCGCTCATACGCGTAAGCGACCTCCGCAATGTAGACCGCGGCGATCACCCCGAAAGGTATGGCGATCAGCGTAGCCATCACAGTCACCATCACCGACCCTGCAATCAAGGGAATCAACCCGTACTGGGGCTGCTGGAACGTCACGGGGACCCACTGCGTGTCTAGCAACGCGCCCACGCCCGGATTCTGAAGGAACGGGATGGCTTCCCGGAACAGAAATATGAAGATGAGGGCCACGATGAGGATGCTCGTCGAGGCCGCGCCGGTCAACGCGATCCGGACGCTGTTTGCTCTAAAAGCCCGGTTCTTCATTCCGGCATCGGCACGTAGCCCGTTTCTATCACGATCTCATCGCCCTGCTCGCTGAGGCAGAAATCGATGAATGTTTGAATGGCGGGCGGGGGTTCCCCATTTGTATAGAAATGGAGCGGACGGGCGATGGGATACTCCCCGGAATAGATGGTGTCGGTTTCCGGTGTAAAGGCTGGACTATCCTCATCCTCCTTGACCGCGGTGATCTTCAAATCAGGCTGGTCTTCCGCATAGCCTAAGCCTACGTAGCCAATGGCCTCCGCGTTCTTGCTTACTTCTTGAACGATGGAGGAATTGGCCGGCAGCGGCATCACGCGTGTGGCGTAGTTCTGTTCGTTTAGCACGTGCTCCTGAAAGTAGACGTAGGTTCCAGAATTGTTTTCGCGGCTTGCGGGTACGATTTCCTGGTCATTTCCCCCGACCTCATTCCAGTTGGTGTATTCGCCTGTGTATATCCGGCGAATCTGCTCCAGCGTGAGTTCCTCGACCGGGTTTTCGCTGTTGACTACAATGGCTATACCGTCAAGCGCGACCTCCACTTCATGCGGCTCAATCCCCAACTCCTCTGCTTGGTCCCACTCTTCCTCCTTCAACGATCGGGAGCTGGCGCAGATGTCGGTGGTCTGATTGAACAACGCCGCAATGCCCGTGCCCGAGCCGCCGCCCGTGGTGGACACTTCGTAATCAGGATGCGCCGCCATAAAATCCTCGGCCCACGAACTCACCAAATGCACCATCGTGTCCGAGCCGCGCACCACCAATACGTTTTCGGCTGGCGCGCCGCAACCCGTGGCGGCCACGGCCAAAGCCAGGACGCAGGCGCTCATTCCAAAGCAAAACGCTCGTATCATAAGTTGCTCTCCTCGGCCCACCCACTGGGGGCGTCTTATCCCTCGAAATCGATCAGGCATGGCGAGTATGCTCGCCGCCCGTCCAAGTGTCAAGTCGAAGTATATTCGCGGAGTGTTTCGGAAACATTAGCGGAGTGTTAGGATTATGTTAACCAATCCGTTCCTTCTCGTCCTCTCTGAAAATCGGAAGCTGTATAATGAACGTACTGCCTTGGCCTGGCGTGCTCCGCACCTTGGCTTGGCCCCCATGAGCCTGGACGATATGCTTCACAATAGCCAATCCCAGGCCGGTTCCTCCCAGCTGCCTGCTGCGGGCCTTATCCACCCGGTAGAAACGCTCAAAAATGCGGTCTAGATGTTCGGGGGCAATACCCCGGCCTTGGTCGCGCACCCGGATGACGGCGGAGCCGTTTGCGGTCAAGGCCTCCATCTCGACGTGTGTTCCGGCCTCGCTGTATTTGATGGCGTTATCCAGCAAATTCGTGACGGCCTGCTGAAGCAAGGGTTGATTCATCGGAAGAGTCAAGTTCTCCTCGCAACGAATCGTGATAGTGATGTCCTTATCCGAAGCCGCACTCTGACACGTGTGATAGGCCCCCTGCAACACATCGCACATACCTCCCGGCGCCAATGATAGTCCCTCTCGTTCCTCCTCTTGCTCGATGCGGGACAGCGCGAGCAGGTCCTCCACCAAGGCGATAAGCCGATCGCTTTGCTTGGCCACGATCGCCAAAAAGCTCCGGACTTGGGCGTGGTCCGTTGGGCCATCCTCCAACAACGTCTCCACGTAGCCTTTGATGGACGTCATTGGGGTGCGAAGCTCATGGGAAACGTTGGCCACGAAATCCCGCCGCGCGCTTTCGAGCTTGCGCATGTTCGTCACATCATGGAGGGCGGCGAGCGTGCCCAGCGTCCGGCCTTCCCCGTCACGCAATAGGCTTCCGTGTACCCGAAGAAATCGCTTGCCGGCGCCATCGTATACGGTAATCTCACCTTCCAAAGCCGGGGGGGCTTCATTGGCGGGCGGAAGGGTTTGCAGCTGGCGAAAGAATCGTTGGAGGTTCGCGTTGCGCACTACCTCTTGCAGATTACGGCCTTGCGCCCCGCTGGGGTTGATTCCAAACAGGCGGCCGGCGGCGTCGTTCATGAGGATGATGCGCTCGTCCGCGTCCACCGCCAGCACCCCCTCAACCATGCTGGCTAGCACCCTTTCAAGTTGATTGCGCTTTTGGATAGCGCTGCGCAGCCGGGCCGATAGCTCACGGCCCATGTCGTGCAATCTCTGAGCCAACGGAGCGAACGCGCTATCGCGGCGAACGCGAATACGGCGGGTAAGCTCGCCGCGGCCCATGACTTCCACGCCTTCCTCCACGGCCTGAAACTCTCGGCGCGAGCGGCGGGTAACGAGCCATTCCAGGGCGAGAATAACAGTCGCTGCAGCTACGGCCCCGCCGCCCAGGATCCCTAACAGGGCGCCTGTTGGACCGCTCGGCGCCGCTTGGCTAATCCGAGCCACGGCGATCACGGCGCCATCTTTAAAGACCGGAGCGGCGGCATAGACGTGGCGTTCAGCCTCAGGCGTGGTCCTTCGGAGGTCCACGCCTGGTTCGCCCCCCATTGCGTGTTGTATTTCGGGGACCGTTGTGGAGACGGTGTTTTCAGGACGGCCAACCGCGGAATCCGCCAGGACTTCCCCGTCCCGGCCAATGACCATGAGGCTCATGCCCTCGGAAAAAGCAAGACGCTCACATGCCGATTGCAGGTTCTTCGCTTCTTCGTTTAGCGCCTCCTTCAACTCGCTAGCCGCGAAGACGGCATGGCTCAATACGCGCTCGCGGACGGCGTCTAGATGGCGCGCTTGCATGTGAGAGATGACGGCCCCTGCCCCGAGTATCCAAGCTACCGCGGCCGCCGCCGACGAAAACACGGCCATCCGCCAGAAAGGGCGCCAATGGTCCATGGGATCACTCCTTAAACCGGTATCCGACTCCGCGAACCGTCTCGATATAGTCCCCGCATTTGCCCAGCTTTTTGCGCAATCCCACGATCTGCACATCCACCGCCCGGTCGGTCACCGCGTATCCCGCGCCGCGCACGGCGTCCACAATTTGTGAGCGGGTGAACACCCAGCCCGGCCGCCGCGCAAGACAATGTAGCACGCGGAACTCCGTGAACGTCAATTCGACGGATTCGCCTTGGACCAACACCTCGTGGCGGCCGGGATGAATCACCAAGTCGTGCACATGAAGGCTATCCTCCTCCGCGGGAACCTCGGCCGCGCCTCGCCGCAAAACCGCCTGAACGCGAGCCGCCAAGACTCTCGGGCTGAAGGGTTTGGTGACATAGTCGTCCGCGCCCTGCTCGAAGCCGGTGACGATATCCTGCTCCGCCCCCTTGGCTGTCAGCATAACGATGGGAATGTCCCGGGTCTTGGGATCGTTTTTGAGCAACGCACACACCTCAAGCCCGTCTGTGCCCGGCAACATCAGGTCCAGCACCACCAACGCCGGCATGTGGTCCCGGACCATCCGAATCCCCTCGGTACCGTCGGCGGTCCCCTTGACCTCGTACCCAGCCTTGCGCAAATTGTACGTTACAAGGGCTCGAATATCTTCGTCGTCCTCAATTACTAGAATCGTATCGGCGCTCATTTGCGAAGCCTTCCTTACGGTTGTAGTCCGCGCCGCCCAAACCCGCGCGGCCGGATCCTGTGTTTTACGCATAGTATTTCACAGGCCTGTTAGGTTGGGGTTAGGCCACCTGATGGGTGTGACCGCCGTTTGCTTTAGCGGATTACAATAGATAGACTGCCGGGGCCGAGGTCCCCTAGGCTGCTCTTATGGGCCACTCCCCATATTGTACAATTGGTTTTCCAGTTGGGGAACCTTATTCTAGTGACATAAATCTGTTTGTTTCGCCGCCGTTCCATGTCATGGTCTCCCGCGCGGGATCGCCGGCGGCCGGTATCCTGATTTGACCAACCCCAAGTGTGTGAGGAGCAGGTAATTCATGGCTGATACGGCATACGTATCCACGGCAATCCCTTATGTCAACGCAAAACCCCATCTCGGCTTCGCGCTGGAAATCGTGCAGGCGGACGCCATCGCCCGCTATCAGCGGCTTCGCGGGCGCGACACGTTCTTCATGACCGGCAGCGACGAGAACTCGCTCAAGAACGTGCGGGCCGCCGAGGCCGAGGGCGTCACCACGCGCGAGCTGTGCGACCGGAATGCCCAGGCGTTTCAGGCCTTGCTTCCCGGACTGAATATCGACGCGAGCTACTTCATCCGCACCAGCACCGAAATGCATTTCAAAGGCGCCCAGAAGCTGTGGGCCATGTCCCGGCCGGAGGACATCTATAAGAAGCATTACACCGGCCAGTATTGCGTGGGGTGCGAGGAGTTCTACACGGAGAAGGAGGCGCCCAACGGGATCTGCCCAGAACACGAACGGCCGCTGGAAACCGTGGAGGAGGAGAACTACTTCTTCCGGCTGACCAATTACCAGGACCGGCTCCTCGATCTTATCGAGTCGGGCAAGATGCGCATTCTCCCGGCGGCCCGCTACAACGAAACGGTGTCGTTCATCCGCTCCGGGCTTCAGGATTTCAGCATCTCCCGGAGCAAGCAACGCGCCGGGGGGTGGGGCATCCCCGTGCCGGGCGACCCCGAGCAGGTGATGTACGTGTGGTACGACGCGCTGGCGAATTACATCACCGGCTTGGATTTTGAGAACGAGGGGGAGGCGTACCAGAAGTACTGGGCGGATTGCCCGGACAAGACCCATGTGATTGGCAAGGGGATCAACCGGTTTCACACGGTCTACTGGCCCGCCATGCTGATGAGTTCGCGCTTGCCCACGCCGGACATGGTGTTCATTCATGGCTACTTGACCATCGAGGGCATGAAGATCTCGAAAAGCCTGGGCAACGTCATTGATCCCCTGGTGCAGGCCGAGAAGTACGGGATCGACGCGGTCCGGTACTACCTGTTGCGGGCCGTGTCGCCTTATGCCGACGGCGATTATTCCGAGGACCGCATGCGGGACGTCTACAACGCGGACCTCGCGAACAACTTGGGCAATCTCTCGCGCCGCGTGGAGACTCTGTCCGAGAAAGCCGGGTATGCGCCCGCGCCCTTGGACGGCGCCCCCGAGGCGCCCGAGGGATTTCACGAGGCGATGGCGGATTATCGCTTTAACGACGCCGTTGGCGCTATACTGGGGTTGTCGGACGCGTTGAACCAGCGCATCGAGGAAGTGAAGCCTTGGGAGCTTCAGAAGGCGGGAAATACCGCTGACCTGGAAGCGTTCCTAGGCGAAATGGTGGCCGGAATCCGCCGGATTGGGTATTGGGTCACCCCGTTTATCCCCGGCGCGGCCAGCCAGATGGCGAAGACCTTCGCTGGCGGTCCCGTGAAGCGGGGCAAGCCGTTGTTCCCGCGCATCCAGTAAGCTTGAATACTTCCGGCTCGTCCGCGTCTTGGTTTAGTGGAAAACAAGTAGCCGGGCGGAAGCGGAATTCCGCCGGACGAGATGAGATGGAGCGCCGGTAACGCGCCGGCATGGACGGGCTGCCTGCAAAGCGGGCTCTAGGGAGGAACGAGACCATGAAACGCTGGCTTGCGATGGCTGTGGCGGGGGCGATGGCGATAGCCTTTCTGACCGGATGTCAAACCACGCCGGTGCAGGATGGCGCGATCATTGGCGGCGCGCTGGGGGCGGGCTCCGGCGCCATCATTGGGCATCAAAGCGGTAGAGGGGGCGAAGGCGCGCTTATCGGGGCGGGCGCCGGCGCGTTGGCAGGCGCCCTCGTTGGCGATCAAGTGGGCGAGCATCAGCGCAGGTATCATTCCCAGCCCCCCAGCGATCCGGTCCACCGCTCGCAGGTCGAACGCGGGCGTTACGTGACGCGCCTTGTCCGCACGGAATCGGGCGAGACCTACGAAGAGCGCGTCTGGGCGCCCGGCCGTTAAACCAACCAACCCATGGGAATCTATGACTTGGCAGACTAAATGGCGCATCGCAGGCGGGATAGCTCTCGTCTGCGCGGCAGTATTGACAGTGTACGGCGCGGAGGGGGAATTCCCGCGGACTTCCCTTGTGCATTTCATTGTGTACTGGGGGCTGTGCTTTGTAGCCCTCGCTACGGCGGTGTTCATCGCGATCCTCGACATCCAGTACATTAGGGTGCAGCACGCGGTGGCTAAGCGCGAGTTGGTTCGATCCACTTTGGGCCACCTCGGGGAGGAAGGCCGCGCCGCCCAAGAGGGGGAGCCTGCCGAGGAGACCCCACCCAATGGGGACAGTGAGGACGAGGAGGGCCACCGCAACCCATAATGGACCGCCGCGAGCACTGAGGTGTGCGTTTACACTTAGGGAAGTCCCGGTTGAAGGGAACATTGAAAGTAGGGGTTAGTCCCGTTTACAATTAGTTTGACCGTGTAGTTAACTTGTCCCGTGTGTCTGGACGCGGATACGATGCACAAAGGAGGACTTTCCCATGACGACGAAAAAGGTGTTCGCAACACTGGCCGTGGCGCTGTTGGTGTGCCTGATGTTTGGATTCGTAGGCGAGGCCGCCCACGCTCAGGACTACATGGAACAAGAGGGCCTCGGTGGATTGGCCGAGAGCGGCGGGTTGGATGAGGAGAAGATGCCCGAAAAGTGGCAGATGGGCCTCGGGCTTGGCTCGATATTTGTCATGATCGCGGTGTTGAAGTGGCTTTAAGCCGCTAGCCGCCGCTGCGGCGTCCGTATAGAGGCGTATCGCGCGTGATAAGGGAGACGCCCCAGGGGTGTCTCCCAAAAGGGGGAGGAGCGTCCTTGAGCGAACGGATCCTTATTCTAGACGATGAACAATCCGTCCTGGACGTACTAAGCCAGCTTCTTACTTCCGAAGGCTATGTATGCCACACAACGGTCTCGCCTTCCGATGCCTTGGATCTTGTTGAAAACGAGCGTTTCGCTCTTCTCATCACCGACGTGCGGATGCCGGAGATGGACGGCATCAAGGTGGTCCATCAAGCCAAGGTTATTGACAAGAACCTCGCCATTATTGTGGCGACGGCGATTCTAGACGTCACCAATGCGGTGGAGGCCATCCGGGCGGGGGCCGATGATTACGTGCTGAAGCCCTTCAATTTGGGCGAAATCACGTTGGCTGTATCCCGAGCCCTGGACAAGAGAAAACGCGTGCTCGACGCTCTCGAATACCAACAAGATCTCGAGGAGCGTATCCGGGGGGCGACGGAGGATCTTGAGGTTGTAAACCACGAGCTACATGAAACCAAGCAGTACCTCGAAAACCTCCTTCACAGCACCGTCGACGCAATTTTCACCCTTGACCGCGAAGATCAAATGGAATTCGTTAACCATGGGGCGATGGAGCTTCTTGGACTGAGCCAAGAGGAGTTCATCGGGAAGGCTGCGGCCGAGGTACTGCGTGGTGGTGAGCAAGAACTTCGCAACCTGCGGTTACAAGTCACGCCCGAGAGGCCGTTGCGAAACTATGAGACCGAGTTAAGGCGGAAAAACGGACAGCTGGTTCCCGTTAGCGTGTCAGTCAGTGTGGTTAAGGGAGCCCGCTCCCGCGGGGAAGCCTTGCTGGCCATTTGTAGGGACATTACAGAGCAGCGCCGCCTCGAACAAAAACTGCGCGACTTGTCTATCAAGGACAGTCTTACAGGCGTGTACAATCAGCGCTACTTTTACGAACGCCTTAAGACCGAAATTGAACGGGCGCGCCGGCAAAAACATCCCCTTTCCCTTCTATTCTTCGATATCGACCGCTTCAAAGGCTACAACGATACTTACGGGCACCTCGAAGGCGATCGTGTTCTGCGAGCCGTCGGGAGCCTGGTTCTGGATTGCACACGGGAACACGTGGACGCTGGATTTCGCTACGGAGGCGACGAATTCACGGTCATTCTCCCTGAAGCGAGTGAAAAGCAAGCCTTACGGATTGCGGAGCGCATTCGAACAAAGTTCGAAGCGCAACAGTTCAACGGCCTAACATTGAGCATAGGTCTTATGGCCTATCAAGAAGGCTATTCCCTTCCTCTCTTCATTCAGTTCACCGACGCCATGATGTACGGGGCCAAACGGGCTGGCGGAAACGTAGTTTACGTTTACGAACCGGAATCCGGACTACAAAAGACAGGACAGGACAAACAATGAAATTTGGAATTTGCAGTGAAATATTCAATGACTGGGGAGACATCGGCCGCACAATCGAGTATGTCAAGGAAGTAGGCTACGACGGTCTCGAGATTGCGCCCTACACTTTGGCTCAATATGTGACGGACATTCCGTGGGAGACGCGTGAGGCCATTGCGCGCAAGGCGCAGGAAACGGGCCTTGAGATCCTCGGGCTCCACTGGATTATGATTGGGCCCGAAGGCATGCACCTGACACATCCCGACAAGACCACACGGGACCGGACCGCTCAGTACCTATGCGATTTGGCCCGGTTTTGCCGGGACGTGGGCGGAGGCTTAATGGTGTTCGGGTCCCCCAAGCAACGCAACGTCGAACCGGGCCTCACGCATGAGCAGGCGATGGATAACGCCGTGGAGGTTTTGGAAAAAGCGCTGCCCATCTGCGCGGAAAGCGACGTGACCATTTGCATGGAGCCCCTTGCGCCCACCGAGACCAACTTCTGCGCGAGCGCCGCGGAGACGGTCGCTCTGATTGAGCGCGTCAACCATCCCAAGTTGCGCTTGCTTCTCGACACCAAGGCCATGACCGCCGAGGAGGAAGACCGGCCCGCGCTTATCCGCAAATACGCGGAGTACCTCGCCCATTACCACGCCAACGACGCCAACCTCGAGGGCCCCGGCTTCGGCGATGTGGACTTCGGTCCCATCTTCGAGGCCCTAAAGGACATTGACTACCAGAATTACGTCTCGGTGGAAGTTTTCAAGTTTGATCCTGGCCCGGAAACCATTGCCACGAAGAGCCTGGAATACATGAAGCAATTCGTGTGACCGCCTTTATCGCATTCGCTTAAGCTCCGAATGGGCGAATGCGAATAGCCCCGTGCTGTGGGATTAATGCCATGAAGCCGTACCGCCCCCTTTACAGGGTCATCGCATGCGCCGTGGGCGTGTTGCTTGTCCTCGCGGCTTGCCAAGACTCAACGCAGTACGCCGCCATGGATCGTGCGGAGGCGCCGGCCATGGAGCGGGGCGGAGACGGTGGGGCTTCGTCTGAGGCTCCGTTGGCAGCGCTGGGGGATGGGGCGATCGCCGCCGCCGCGGAGAACGTTGAGCGCAAGATTGTGTACACGGCCACCGTCGCGCTTCGGGTTGAGCGGTTCGACGGCGTGCCGGATTCCATTCGGCAAGTGGCCGGGGAGCACGATGGCTACATTGCCGATGAGGAACTCCGTTCACGCCCCGGGCGCCCGCGCGGCGGCGATTGGACCGTGCGCGTGCCGGTGGATCAATACGAGGCCTTTCTGGAAGCTGTAAGTGATGTGGGGGACTTGGACTCGCTCCGGCAGCAAGCCGAGGAAGTGACCGAGGAATATTACGACGTTCAGGCGCGGCTCGAAAACAAACGGCGGGAAGAAGACCGGCTCCTTGAATTGCTTGCGCATGAGACCGCCACGCTCGAAGATGTGCTCAATGTGGAACAGGCGTTATCGTCGGTGCGCGAAGAGATCGAGCGGCATGAGGGGCGGCTGCGCGTGCTGCGCGATCAAATAACCTTCTCCACGGTAACCATTACCGTGACCGAAATGCGTGGCTATGACCCGGAGGAGCAAACAGGTTTTTTCGCGCGCCTCAGCCGCGCTTGGGACGAATCGCTGTCCGGGCTTTTTGCCGCGGTTCAATGGGTGATAGTAGCCTTGGCGGCGGCTCTGCCTTGGCTGATTGTGTTTGGGGCGCCCGTCATTGCTTTGGCCGTCTTGGGCCGCCGCGCATGGCGCCGCGCAAGGCGATAAAGAGAACCCTTTGCGGAATTTCACGCTGTATTGAGCGACTTACAGACGTGAATAAGTGGAGCGCCCATGGTCAAGGTTATGGCTTGGCGTAAGCCAGGTTGGGAGGAATAAAAATGATTTCGCGACGAGAGCCGAGGCGGCTCACGATGGCGGCGTGTTGGGTTACCGCAATGATGCTATGTGGGCTCTTCTCTGAAGCGTACGCCATCAGCGGGAGCGTGGGCGGGGAAGACTTTGAAATAGGTGAACTCATCTATGAGAACCCGCTTTCCAGTGAAGAAGATATCGAAGATGTGGTAATAGAATCCAGCGAAGAAGGCCAACCTGAGATTAGGTTCGAAAATGGCCGGATGCGGTTGGAGTCGGACGTTCACTTCTTGTTTTGGTTTCCCCATGATTTTCCCGATCACATCGCGGTCTCGTGGGATTTCTTGCCAGAAGTTGATGACTGCTTGGCCATGTTCTGGTTCTGCGCGAAGGGGCGGGAAGGGGAGGAGCTGTTTGA
>JBKHFO010000032.1:0-21313 GCA_046540175.1 Candidatus Hydrogenedentota bacterium | reverse complement strand
TCCTCGCCCAACACGCGGCGGCCCAGACCGGGGAGCCTTCAACCAACCGCCCCAACATCGTGCTGATATTCGCGGACGATGTGGGCTACGGCGACCTGAGCTGCTATGGCCATCCCACGATCCACACGCCAAAGCTCGACCAGTTGGCGGCGGAAGGCGCGCGGTTCACGTCGTTTTACGCGAATCCGGCTTGCACGCCGGCGCGGGCGGCGCTGATGACGGGGCGGTATCCCGTGCGGCCCGGCGGCGTGGCGGGGGTTCTCGGCCCCGGTTCCAACAACGGGCTGCCCGCGGACGAAATCACCATCGCCACGGCGTTGAAAGGCGAGGGCTACCGCACGAAGTGCGTGGGCAAATGGCATCTCGGCCATGCCGATGAGGAGTTCATGCCCACGTCCCATGGATTTGATGAGTATTTCGGACTGCTGTACAGCAACGACATGATCCAGCCGTGGGTGAATACGGATGAGCCGCTGGAATTGTATCGCGACACCGAACCCGTCGAGCATCCCGTGGACCAGTATACCTTGACGACGCGCTACACCGAGGAGGCGGTGCGGTTCATTCACGACAGCGCGGACGAACCCTTCTTCCTCTATCTTGCGCACACGATGGCTCATATGCCCCTGGCCACGGCGGAGCGGTTCGAGGGTCAATCGCGCGCCGGGCTGTACGGCGACGTCATCGAGGCGCTGGACTGGAGCGCGGGCGAGGTCATGGACGCCTTGCGCGAGGCGGGTGTGGCGGATAACACGCTAATCATCTGGCTTAGCGACAACGGCCCCTGGATCAACATGCCGGACCGCATGGTTCAGGAAGGGCCGGATGGGCTCGATAACGAACGCTGGCATGCCGGTTCCCCTGGCCCCTTCCGGGAGGCGAAAGGGACTACCTATGAAGGCGGCGTGCGCGTGCCCGCCATCGTGTGGTGGCCGGAGGAGGTCCCGTCGGACCGCGTCATTCAAGAACCCGCCAATTCAATGGACCTGTTCACCACCATTTTGCGCGCGGGGGGCGCGGAGATTCCGGACGATCGCCCCATCGACGGCAACGACCTGTGGCCGCTGTTGCGCGGGGAAACGGAGGAATCGCCCACCCAAGTCTATCATTACTTCCGCACCGGCGAACTTCAGGCGGTCCGGAAAGGACCATGGAAACTCCGCCTCGCCACGGGAGAGCCGGAGCTGTTCCATTTGGACCGCGACTACATGGAACGGTTCAACGTGGCCGAGGACTACCCCGATAAGGTGGAAGAATTGCGGGCCTTGATGGAAGATATGGCTGAGGAGACGGGGTCCTCGCTACCTTAACCGAATCCCGCTCCAGCTGGTGGGCTGCCTCCCAAACTTGGTCAGCCGAGAAGAACAGGAAAAAGCCCGAGGGGGCGGGGGATACCCCCTCGGGCGTATAGCATGGGTGAGGCGTGGAGCGGCGAGGTTACTCGATGGGAGGGTGAGACGCGTCGGCTGCTTCTCCGCCATTCGCGCGAATCACGCCTGACTCGTCGACGAAGAAGTTACGGTGGCCGGTGCGGGTGCTCATCGGGGTGGCGGTGGCCTCGTATATCGGATCGGTGTCGTTAGCGGTTGCTGCGAACTCGTAGCCTTGGGACTGGTGGTTGCCGTCACCGATCGTCGCGTCGATGAATCCCAACGAGGGGTCCTCGCCCGTAGGATCGTACAGATCTGGCAGGGTGCCGAAGAGGTTGACCCCGTCAACGGAATCAAAGCCGGCCGCCTGGTACGAGATTTCGCCGGTGGAGATGGTCCGCATGGCGCCGACGGCGCTGGCTTCGTTGGCGCTCATGCGCGAACGGAGCAGGTTGGGGATGGCGATGGCGGCGATGATGGCGATAATCGCCACGACAATCATCAGCTCAATCAACGTGAAACCCGCGTTCTTCTTTTTGCTCATAGTCTGTTCCTCCTGGTTGTGGTTTTGTTAACCCCTGCCATTGTTCGGGGCCATTTGCTTCAACTGTTACACTCTCTACCGCAACCGGCGTGCCAAGGTTACGAGAAAAGCTGTAAGTTGTTGCGCGGCAAGGGGTTAAGGGAATAGACCAGGGGAGGAGCGCCAAAGAGAACAGGGCCGGGGCGCGTCTATTTGGGCGCACTCCGACGTTTTTTGTCATCGCCGCCCGGTTTTCCCTAATCACCGGATAAGGCGGTGTGGGGGTGGTTACCTCCCCCGGCCCTTCGGGCCACCCCCTTCAAGAAGGGGGAATTGACGCACATACCCCGGCGCAGCCCAAGAATGCCGGCAAGATGCCGGCGGTACGAATTATTCATCCTTTGAAGGGGGATCAAGGGGGATGTAAACACCCGGCAAACTAACCTACCCGTCGCTTAGGGAATGCGGGGCATCCAGGCCGAATGCGCCGCGGAATGGCAGGGCTTTCACGAGGATTTCCGCAATCGGCGCGGGACAGCGTGCGGAAGAGAGAGTTCTATTCCTTGGAAACGGGACGCAGAACTGGTCCGTCAAACGCGGCTTGCCGGTTGGAGTCGCCGTTTGCGTCCTGCGCCCCGGAATCGTCCTTGTCTTCACTGGGTGGATCTTTTTCCACTCCGACGGCGTCCACCGGGGGCGTCTCCGAACCATTGCTAGCCCACGGTCCGCCCATGACCCGTTCCAATTCCGCCACGGCCACATGCCAATCGCGCAGCGCGCCCACTTGTTCCAACTCGAAGTCGAGGAGCATCCGTTGCGTGTCCAGCACGTCGATGAGGTTGGTGTCCGTCACGCCGCTGATGTAACTGCGCTCCAGGCTCTCGAAGGTGTCCTCCGCTTGAGGGATAAGGGAATCGCTGAACAGCTCGTAGCGGCGTTTGGCGTCCTCGACCTCGAACAGCGCCTGGCGGCCGTCGCGATCCAGGGCGAGCTGGCGCGCGCGCTGTTCGTGACGCGCGGCCCGTTCCCGCGCCTTGGCCTGGCGGATGCCCGCGTCGATCCGCTCGCGCTGGATGGGGATGCGCATCTCGACGGATACGGTGACGTTGTCGCGCATACTGGGATCCGATACGCGGTCCCGGTAGTTCGCAATGGTGTTCAGGTCCATGAGGGGCCGTAGCGGCGACATCGCGTCTCCCCGCGCCAAATTCTCGACCGACATGAGCGTGTCGAGGGTGGGACCAATGGGAGAGGGGCCGCGAGGATCGCGCGTGCGCTCATATCCAATGCCCAGGGTGATGTCCGGATAGCGTTCAAGGCGCGCCTGTTCCACGGCGTGGCGGCGGCTTTCCCGCACGTGCTCCAGTTCGGCCAGCTCCGGATTGCCGACGCGGATATGCGCCGCCACCATGGACGAAGGCGGCGGAGAGGGCGGCGTTCCGGCTTCCTCGGGCCACGGCAAGGTCTCCCGCTCCTCCCGGCCGATGGCCTCGGCGAGCCGTGCGGACGCAGCCGGACGCATGTCCACGATTTCGTTGTACTGGTCCATGAGCTGGGTGATCTCGATCTCGAGCCGGAACAAGTCCTCCTGGCGCGCCCTGCCAACACCATACAGCGGCTCGATGGATTCCAGCATGGTCTCCAACAGCTCGATTTGCTCGTCCAGCACCTCGCGCCGCTGGGCCAGGTAGCCGTACTCGAAGTAGGCCTCCTTTACACGGGCGAAGAGGGCGTCCCGTTCGGCGTATAGCCGTTGCAGCGCCGCTTCCGCTTCCGCGGCGGCTTCATTGCCCCGAGCCGCGAGCCGGCCGAACCAGGGAAACCGGTGGCCGATCATGACCCCGAAGCGCATCTGGTCCGATTGGAGGAATTGCGTGTAGCTGAGCATGGGATCGTCCAGGGAGGTCACCTGAGGGATTTCCTCCATCGCGGCGCGCCATTGCTCGTAGCGCGCTTCGAGAATGGGGTGATTCTCCGCCGCCTCTTGGAGGTACGCGCCGAGTTCCCCGGTTTCCGCGTGGAACTCCGGCGGCTCGACACCGGCTGCTCCGAGAAGCATCAGGACTGCCAATGCGCTCATGGATGTTCTTCCTTAGTTGGTTTCGGCTACTTTGGTTATTCCCCCAAACGCCGGGTAAGCGGCTGTCCCGGGGAACGACCTCGCCCTTGCTCCCTCTTCGAAGGGGAATACTTTGTACCGCCGCCTCTACAGACGCCATTCTTTTGCCGGCGAGACGCCGGCGCTACTATTCCCCCTTAGAAGGGGGCAGGCCCGATAGGGCCGGGGGATGTAAACACCCCGCACACCGCTGTATCCGGCGATTGAGGGTTCCCGCGCAAACGGGAATCCACGGCCCCGGGCTCTCCGCCATCATCATTGCGTGTTTTGCGGCTGGTCCAGCACCTTCTCCGTCTTCTCGCGAGTCTTGAGCTTGATCTCCTCGACGAGGCAGTAGAGCACGGGCACGCTGAACATGGTCAGCAGCACCAGGCTCATGCCGCCCACGCTGGGGATGGCCATGGGGAGCATGATGTCCGAGCCCCGGCCGGTGGACGTCAGCACGGGCAGCAAGGCCAGTATGGTGGTCGCGGAGGTCATCAAGCAAGGCCGCACCCGGCGGAGGCCAGCGGCCACGGTGGCGTCGCGGATTTCCTGGATGGTCTCCGTGGTCCGGTGGGCGAAGCTTTGCCGCAAGTAGGTGGCTATGACCACGCCGTCGTCCACGGCGATGCCGAACAAGGCGAGAAAGCCCACCCAAACCGCCACGCTCAGGTTAATGGCCCGGAATTGAAACAGATCCCGCATGTTCACGCCGAAGACGTCGAAATTCGCGAACCATTCCTGGCCAAATAGGTACAACATGAAGAAGCCGCCCGCCCAGGCGATGGCGATGCCGCTGAAGACTATCGTGGTGGTCACCACGGACTTAAACTGCAGGTAGAGGATCATGAAGATGAGCAACAGCGCCACGGGGAGCACCACCGCCAGGGTTCGGGCCGCCCGCACCTGGTGCTCGTATTCGCCGGCGAAGGTGTAGCTGACGCCGCCGGGAATGCTGAGTTCGCCACGCTCGATGAGGCCGGCTAGATGCGCCTCGGCCTCCTCCATCACGTCCACCTCGGTCATACCCGCCGCCGGCCCAAAGGTGACGTAGGCCACGAGAAAGGTATCCTCGCTTTTGATCGCTTGGGGGCCGCGGACGTATTCCACATCAGCCACGTAGGACAGCGGGACTTGCGAACCATCCGGGCCCGGGACAAGAACGCGCTCGAGGTCTTCAATTTCATTGCGCAATTCCCGTTGATACCGGACCCGGACCGGGAAGCGCTCCCGGCCCTCGACGGTGGTTGTAATGGTTTGGCCGCCGATAGCCGTGCCGATTACGTCCTGGACATCCACGATATTCAAGCCGTAGTTGCCCACGGCCTCGCGGTCGATGTCGATTTCGAGATACGGTTTACCGATCACGCGGTCGGCGTTAACGGTGGCAGGGTTGATGCCGTCGATCTCGCGCAGGATCTCTTCGAACCTCACGGCCATGCGGTTCAGGGTATCCAGGTCCGGTCCCCGGAGTTTCACGCCGATGGGCGCGCGCCAAGCGTGATATCGCGTCCCTCGAAGGTGGGCCGATCTTCGCCAGGGATTTCGACGTAGACCACGGCGCGCTCACCAGTGATGAGGGGCGCCGTCTTCGGAATAAGCAGCGGCATTTCGGTTTCACCCGGCGAGGCCGCCGTGTAGCCCAAATCCTCCGCCCTAACCAACGGGCGTCCGCTGCGGGGACACTCGCCGGGACCGTCGCGTATGATCTCGGGATGAGTTGGGGAAACCCATTTGCCCGCGAGTTCGGGCGCCATCACCCGGCCCCCGGCGGCAACCTGCGAATGGACCGTCCCACGAAGAAACATGTCCGGTTTGAGCTTGCCGTCCGGGTTGTCCACGTTGGCGCGCACCCGCACGGTGCGGCGGTCTTGGTCCACGGTGGGACTGATGAACGCGATCTGGCCCTCGAACACTTCGCCTGGATACGCCTCGGTGGTGAACTCGATGGACTGGCCATAACGCAGCCATTGCAGGTCCCGCTCGTAGGCCTCAAGTTGGACCCAGACCTGGTCCAGATCGACAATGCGCATGAGGCGCCGGCCTTGATTCACCCAGTCCCCTTCTTGTGCGCCCAGCTCGGTAATGACGCCGCTGGCGGGACTGTACACCCGGTAGGTGTCGTCCGTCTCGCCTTGCTCCAGGATCTCCTCAATTTCGGGAGGCGTCACGCCGAGCAACGTCAGCCGCCGCCGGGCTTGCCGTTCCAGAACGTCCGTGCCCCGGCGATCGCCGGCCCGCGCGGCAACGAGAAACTCCTCGGCGGCGCCGAGCACTTCGGGACTGTACACGTCGGCGAGGTGATCGCCTTCACGGACCCGGGCGTTGCTGTAATCAATGCGGAGCCGCTGGATTTGGCCGTCCGCGAGCAAGGTGACATCGTTGGTGCGCGTCTCGTCGTAATCCACCCGGCCAAACAGCCGCAACTCTTGCTCCGCGGCGCGGCGCTCCGCGGGAGCGGTCTGGATTTGCATGAGCGCCCGGGCGCGCTCGCTTACCTGCAGCCGGGGGATATCGTCATCCTCCTCTTCGTCCTCGTCGAGTTCATCCAGAGGGATAAGCTCCATGCCGCAGGTCGGGCAAAGGTCATCCGGGTTGGGCATGCGCACTTCGGGATGCATCGAGCAGGTGTACATCTGCCCATTCTCCTCCTCGGCCTGCGCGGCGTCCTCCCCGTGGTCATGCTCCGCGTCCTCATCTCCTCCCCCCGCGACGAAATAGCCCATGAAAAAGGCCAGGTGAATGACGATGAGCACCACTATGCGCCGCGCTCCAATGAGCCGGCGCCAGTTCCTCCCGCGCGTTGAAGAGGCTGTCTTCTGAGTCATAAATCACCTCGTATACATATTCTCAGCGCACCAAAATGTGAACATAGCCCCTTCTCCCCCTATTCCAAACCCGCGGCATGTTCAGTCCGCCTGTTTCTAGTGGACATCCATGCCGCACCGACGCCCGGCAGTGGCGCAACGGCGTTGCCGCTTTGTTTTGTTCTCTAGCGATATTCTCGCTCTTTTGTCAGCTGGTGAGCAAACTACACCGTTACCCTTAACATAGGGAGCGTATCAGGTATTCCTCCCCCACACCCCTCAATTGAAGCGGGGTGAAGATTTCTGTGGGATACTCTGGTAGAATGAAGGCGCCACCAGGGAGCGTGGTTCCGGTAACTGGATAAGGAGGCATCCGATGCTTAAGCATGTACCGATCGCGAACGACTTCATGTCAAAGGCCTTCGTGCGAGTGGAGCCCGATATGGAGATACACGAAGCCATAGATCTTCTTCTGTCCCGTCCCATCTCCGGCGCGGCGGTCATTGAAGGAGATGATGTGCTTGTTGGCTTCTTGACGGACAAGGACTGCCTGCGCGTGCTGTCCAATGAAGCGTGGGGACCTTTCGCGGGAGGAACCGTGAAGGACTACATGTCCCCGATCAAGATAAGTTTAACTCCGCGAATGGACATCTTCGCCGTGGCCCATCAATTCTTGAACTGCCAATTCTCCGCCTTGCCTGTCTTGGAGGAGGGGCGCATCGTTGGCGTGCTCAGCCGGGGGAATGCCCTTTGGGCGGTGCAACAGCTTGAGAAGGCGATTGCGCGGAGGCGAATACGGGAGGAGCATGTGCTCAAGGTGTTCCAGAACCCCTCATCCATCGAGGATATGCAGGACTTGGCGAACTCGACCAACACCGAGCAGATGGCTTCCCTGCTTAGTAAACGCCATGGCGAGGGTGAACACAAATAGCCACTCCGCGAAAGGAGGGAACCACTTGGGGGGAGTCATACAGAAATGACGAAGCGGCGCGCGCCCGCAACCGCAAGGCCATCGACCCCTTTTGATTGGGAGGGATCAATGGCCATGCGGATGGGTTACTATTGACCAAAGCGTGGGGCGCCGGCGCTTTCGCTATCGGGCCCACTGGCTAGGAAGCTGGCGTGTAGGCGTGTACGCTTTTACAACACCCCGTTATCACCGTTGTCGTCATCGTCGTCGTCGTCGCCGTTCCCACTCCACCATGGCACCGTTTTCCATGGCGCCATTCGTTGGAAAAGCAAAAGCGTCTCGACAGCTTGCGTCACGGTGTCGAATTTAAGCTGGAGGGGCGCTTGCGCCTTTTGAGGGATGCAAGAAATCGGGCGCACGTGCGCCTTGTAGTGCTTTTTCATGGTCCGTTTCGTGCTCCTGGTGCAGTCGAGGGCCGCGGTTTACAGGTCCAGCTGTTTGCGCGTGAAGAATTCCAGTGCAAATTCCCACATGGATTGGAAGAAATCGGTCTTCAATTCCAGCGGAGTCTGCGCGAGTTCAGGTTTTTTGGTAACGGCCTTGAAGTGCTTCATAGCTGTGTGGATCTCCTCGGAGGGCACAGGCTTGCCTCTGACCTCCCTCGTTTTCCCCATGTTGTTTACTGCCCCAACTTTCGATCCACCGAGTCCCCATAAATAAGCATGGACCCCACTCGGTCGCTGTCACTTGCCTGGTGAACCGAGAAACCGGGCGCGTCTAAAGCCTGTTATATCAGATAGCGTCCTTTATGTCCAGTCCAGTAGCGAACACTCCCCCTCGCCTACCAAACCAGTTCCATAGGGTAATGGCCTTTGGGCCGTTCCACGCCATGCGCGCCCGCGTCCTGAACACCCCCTTATGGTCACCATGGCCCTGTTCAGGGATCTCGGGCGCGTGGTTCAGCCGGCTGCCGCGCCCCCGAAAAGAAGCAGCGCGCAAACCATCCTTAGTCTCAAGCCCCCGCCGGGGCTGGCGTCTTGCCAAGTTCCTGGTGGGCGAAACGAATCAGCCGCTCCGTGGTTTCCCAGCTAATGCATTCGTCGGTCACCGACACCCCATACTGTAGTTGCGCCGGATCGTTGGGAATGGCCTGATTGCCTTCGTGGATGTTGCTCTCCAAACTCATGCCAATGATCCCGTCATCGCCGTCCACCCGCTGTTTGAGCGTTGCTCGCCACACGGCCTCCTGGTGGGCATGCTTTTTGCCGCTGTTGGCATGACTGCAATCCACCATGAGGGTCGGCTCAAGACCCGCCTTCTTAAGCTTCTGGCGCGCCTCGGCGATGCTGGCGGCGTCGTAATTGGGGCGCTCCTTTCCCCCACGCAGTATGATATGGCCATCAGGGTTGCCCCTCGTCCGCACGAGACTGATTTTCCCATCGAGATCCATGCCGAGAAAACTGTGGGGATGGCGCGCGGAAACCATGGCGTTGCACGCGGAATCAACCCCGCCGTCCGTGTTGTTTTTGTACCCCACGGGCATGGAGAGGCCGCTGGCCATTTCCCGGTGGGTCTGGCTTTCCGTCGTGCGCGCCCCGATGGCGGCCCATGTGATAAGGTCGGTAATGTACTGGGGGATGATCGGACCCAAGAGTTCGGTGGCGCATGGCGCCCCAAGCTCGTTGATTTTCAGAAGCAGGCCACGAGCCAGCCGCAGGCCCCGGTCAAGGTCGCAAGAGCCATCCATGCCGGGATCATTAATTAAACCTTTCCACCCCACCGTCGTCCGGGGTTTTTCGAAATACACCCGCATGACCACACACAAGCGATCCGACACATCCTTGCTTAACGCGGCCAGCCGTTGGGCGTAGTCGAAGGCGGCGGCGGTATCATGAATAGAACAGGGCCCCACTACGGCGAGCAAACGGGGATCTTCCTTGCTCAGGATGCGCTTTATTGCATCCCGCCCCTCGACGACGGTACGGTTGGCCGCCGCGGACATGGGAAGCTCTTCCTTTAGTTCCCGTGGCGGGACAAGCGGTGTGAGCGATTCAATATGTAGATCTTGCGTTCGTTCCATGTACCTACAACCACCTAGAAGCATATTCAGGCGGCGGCCCCGCCGTTCGGACACAATTTGAACAGCCCGGGCCCCGCAAACCGTTTATCAAATCATTCTAACGCGTTTCTCCCGCCAATAGCAAACGCCGGTTTGCGCCAGCCACCCCCGGATTGGTATACTCCCGCCCATGCCGCGTCACGCGGTAAATTCCCTGATTAGGAGGTTCCAAAGCACACCCATGACCGAAGAAACCACAAACATCCAACCTGAACCCCAGGCGGCCGAAGGGGCCGCCGAACCCCAGGCTCCCACGGAAACGCCGGAAATGCAAACCGGCGCGGGGGCCGGCGCGCCCCTCGACGAAGCGGGGGACGTCACCCAAAAGATCGCGATCGCGGATCTGGACGACGAGGCCTTCGAGCGCATGTCGCAGGAGGAACTTGAACAGGTCTACCAAGAAAGCATGCAGAGCTTCAAGGAAGGCGAGGTTGTCCGCGGCCGGGTAGTCGATGTCATGTCGGACTACATCTTGGTCGACATTGGGTACAAGAGCGAAGGCATCATCCCCGTTTACGAGTTCAACGATCCCGCCTCCATTACGGTGGGGGACGAATTCGATGTGTACATCGAAGAGCCCGAAGACGAAGAGGGGATGCCAGTTCTATCGAAGGTTAAGGCCGATAAGATCAAGAACTGGACGCATATTCAAGAGGTTTACGAAGCCGACGGCGTTATATCGGGCAAGATCATCCGCCGGGTAAAAGGCGGCTTGAAAGTTGATATCGGCATCGACGCCTTCATGCCCGCGAGCCAACTCACTTGGCGTCCAACAAGCGACCTGGAGCGCTTTCTTGGGCAAACGATGGATCTCAAGATCATCAAACTCACCAAGCGCCGCCGCAACGTAGTGGTAAGCCGGCGCAAGCTTCTCGAGGAACAGCGGGCCGAGGAGAAAGCCAAACTTCTTGAGACCATTGAGATTGGACAAATCCTTACGGGCGAGGTGAAGAATATCACCGATTTTGGGGCCTTTGTCGACGTCGGCGGCATCGACGGACTGCTCCACGTAACCGATATGTCATGGGGACGAGTGAAGCATCCCTCCCACATGGTGTCGGTTGGCCAGCGCATTGATGTGAAAGTCCTCAATTTTGACCCTCACAGCGAGCGCATCAGCCTTGGACTCAAGCAAAAGACCGAGAACCCCTGGAAGACCGTCGGCCAGCGGTACCCCGTTGGGACCGTGGTCGCTGGCCGTGTGGTCAGCATGACCGACTACGGCGCGTTCGTCGAGCTTGAAGAAGGCATTGAGGGCATGGTCCACGTCAGCGAGATGAGCTGGACCCGCCGGGTGCGCCATCCCAACGAGCTGGTCAATTTGGAAGACCAGGTCGACGTCATGGTTCTTAATGTGGATGCCGATAACGAGAAAATCGCCCTCGGCATCAAACAGACGCGGCCAAATCCGTGGACGAACATCGAAGAGCGGTACCCTGTGGGTTCGACCGTGCGCGGACGGGTGCGCAACCTGACTGATTACGGCGCATTCATCGAACTCGAGGAAGGCATCGACGCCTTGTTGCATATCAGCGACATCTCCTGGACCAAGAAGGTCTCGCATCCTTCCGAGGAACTCCAAAAAGGTCAGGAGATCGACGTTAAGATCCTCAATATCGACGCCCAAAACGAGAAGATCGGCGTTGGACTCAAACAAATCGACACCGATCCGTGGGATGAGATGGCCACGAAATATCCGGTGGGGTCCAATGTCGAGGCCGAGGTGGCCAAGCTGGTGAGTTTCGGGGCCTTCGCCCGTCTCGAGAACGGCATCGAGGGGTTGATTCATGTCAGCGAGCTTTCGAGGGATAGGGTCCAGAAACCCGAGGAAGCGCTAGCCGTGGGCGATAAGATAACGGCTAAGGTTATCAGCCTGGATCCCGCGGAGCGCAAAATCGGCCTGAGCATTCGCGAGTACCAGCGCGAACTTGACGGAGAGACTGTTGAGCAATACAGTCAGAGTGGGGACGAGGGCGCTCAAGAGGATGTCGTCAGCGTGGGCGAGGCCGTTGGAGACGCGATGCCCCAGTCCATGCTGTCCGGCGGGCGCACCTTGGCGGACGCCGCCGAGGAGATGATGCGCGCGGTGCGGGCTACCGAGGAGGCAAAGGCTCGCGAGGAGGAAGCGCCCCAAGATTCCGGACAGGCCGAAGCGCCGGCGGAAGATGCAGGCGAAGAAGCGCCTGAGTCTGGAGAAGATCCCAACGAGGGTTAGTTCCCTGTCTTTCAGCCCGTTCAGGTTTGATTGGGAAAAGACCGACGGATATACAAGGGCGTTGTTCCCTGCGTGGGCAGCGCCCTTGTTTCAGTCCAGAACGCCCGATCGGCGGTTCAAACAACAGCGTGCTGAACGGCTTTGGCGCGTTGGGTGCGCATACGCACGCCGGATCAGTAAAGGCATACTTCCAATCCGTTGAGCGCCCCGCGGAAGCGCGGAGAATACCTGCCCTTGTGAGGGCGTTTCTGCAAGGTGCTGACCTGGCATTCTGGATGGTTAAGGTAAGGAGAGAGGCATGACCACCACGGTTTCGCAAAACAAAACAAAACACCCTTTGGCCGGACAGACGATGAGCGGCGCCGACGCCGTAATCCAGGTTCTTGCGGACGAAGGAGTGGACACGGTATTTGGATATAGCGGCGGCGCGATTCTGCCCACCTACGATGCCATTTTCCGCTACAACGAGAATCATAAGGACAATCAAATCCGGCTTGTTGTGCCCGCCAATGAACAAGGCGCCGGGTTTATGGCGGCGGGATATGCGCGCGCCAGCGGCGATGTGGGAGTGTTCTTGGTGACATCCGGGCCAGGCGCCACCAACTCCGTTACGCCCATCCGCGATTGCATGGCCGACTCCATCCCCGTGGTATTGATCACGGGACAGGTGCCCCGGGCCGCCATTGGCACCGACGCGTTTCAGGAAGCCCCCGTTTTCAACGTGATGAGCCCCTGCGCTAAGCACGTGTTTCTCGTCAAGCGCGAGGACCAGATCGAGGAGACGATGCGGACGGCCTTCGATATCGCGCGTAGCGGCCGCCCCGGCCCTGTGGTGGTGGACCTGCCCAAGGACGTGCAGAATTACGTGGGCGAGTTTAAGGGAGAAGGCAAACTTCGTTTTCACGGGTATGAGGATCGAATTCGGCAGCTATGCGAATCCGGCGTCTCCAAGGAAAATGGCGAGGCGTTCTTTCGCATGCTGAGCGAGTGCGAGCGGCCCCTTATCTACGCAGGCGGCGGCATCATCAACGCCAACGCGGCGGAAGAGCTTCGGGAGTTCGCGCACAAGTTCAACATCCCGGTCGTCACCACCCTCATGGGCATCGGCGCCATGGACACGAAGGACGACTTGGCCCTGCACATGCTGGGCATGCATGGGACCGCCTACGCCAACTACGCCGTTGAGGACTGCGATTTTCTGCTGGCCGCGGGCTCCCGGTTTGATGACCGCGTGGCGGGTAAGCCTTCCGAGTTCGCGCCGTTGGCCAAATACATTGCCCATATCGATATCGACGCCGCCGAGATAGGGAAGGTAAAGCCGGTGCAATGGTCTCATGTCGGCGACGCCAAGACGGCGCTGCGCGACTTGATGGGGCATGGCAAGGACTTCAAGAAGGATTTCGCGCCCTGGCTCAAACATGTCATGTCGTTGAAGGAAAAACACGCCATGAACTACAACCGGAGCAGCGAACTGCTCCAGCCTTACTATGTGCTTGAGGTTATCAACGAACTCACCGGCGGTGATGCGCTCATCACCACGGGCGTGGGCCAGCACCAGATGTGGGCCGCTCAATACCTGGACTTCCGTGAGCCCCGCACCTGGCTTACCTCCGGCAGTATGGGCACGATGGGCTTTGGCCTGCCGTCTTCCGTTGGCGCTCAGTTGGCCCGGCCAGATAAGATCGTAATTAATGTGGATGGCGACGGCAGCCTGCGCATGAACCTGGGCGAGCTTGAAACACTTACCACCTATGGCGTCCCCGTTAAGGTGCTTCTGCTCAATAACCTTGGCGACGGCATGGTGCGGCAATGGCAAAACCTGTACTTTGGAGACCGGTTCTCCGGCAGCGACAAATCGCTTCACAAGAAGGATTTTCTGAAGGCCGCCGAGGCGGATGGTTTTGCGTTCGCCAAACGCCTGAAGGACAAGAAGGATGCCGAGGAGATGATCAAGGCGTTCGTCGAACACGACGGTCCCGCGCTACTGGAAGCCCTCATTGATCCCAACGCCCCCGTCTATCCGATGGTGGGGCCTGGCCTCGCGTACAAGGACATGATAACGGGACAATACATTGTTCCCCGCGAACAGCAAAAGTTCGTGCAAGAGGCCGAAGGCGAAAAGGACATGACCAAGATCCCCGAATTGTTCTGACGGAATGGCATCGGGTGAGAATAGAATCCCGGGAAATCAGCCGCCATTGGGCGTGGTTTCCCGGGATTTTCTTGTGTAACGTGGCCAGCGCTGGGTTGCGCCTTATTCGGACTCGGACTCAATTGAGAGTGGTTGGATGACGATATCCTTGAACCGGATGCGCAGGCGATCTCCACTGTGAATCTGAAGCGCCAAATGCCCATCGAGCCCGGCGCCGTGCGCCTGGTGGTTCTCGTCATCCAACACGCCGGCGCCGTCGTATTCCATCACTTTCACGCCGTTGAGAACCGCTTGGAGCTTCGCGCCAACCGCGGTGATCTCGAGGCTGTTCCATGCGGGCTCATCGTCCGCGTAGTAGAACTCCACCCCATCCACCGCCATGCTTTCGTTGACCCATCCGTCTTCGAGCGTCTCGGGGTAAAGCCAGCGTTGATTGCCGCGCGTTTCATCCCAAATCATGCCGGTGCGCCATGGACCGGGCGGATGAATATCGATCTGGGGACCGTTCAACCAGCCGCCTTCATCCGTTTCGTCGTACCGGCTGCGAATCTGGACGCCACTGTTGCCGGGGCTGTCCCGGAAGGCTTGGAACTTCATCCGGAGAACAAAATCATCGAACTCCTCCTCACTGTACAGCCACACGTAATCGTGGTCGCCCCGCTCCATTGAATTGGCCTCGATGGCGCCATCGACAACCCGCCACCACGTATAATCTTGATCCTCGGGTACGGCCTTGGTGCTCCAGCCATCGAGGGTTTCGCCATCAAAGAGGGGGATCCATTCGCCTCTTTCCCCCACCTCCTCCAGAATACCTTCCCGCGTGCCGCCGGGATCCGGGGTATCCGAGGCTGTGGCGATCGTCCCGGCGAAAAGACCGGCGGTCATCAGAACCGCGGCCCCATAGCGCGCTATCGTTACCGATACACTCATGAAAAATCCCCTGTGTTTGTTGTGGTACACCCTGTTGCCACCGTTCAGTCATTCTCCGCCATGGCGTCAAGCTTTTCCAAGACCGTTTCCAGAATCCGGGGCTCGGAGTCCACTGCGACCCGGCAGGTGCCCAGCCAGGTCTCGTATCCGCCCAGCTCATGCTGCCGGGGCGTTGGGAGGTAACCGTAGCCGCCGTTGGCGTGAGAGATCGTGAACGCCATGTCGAGCGGGCACTTATCCTTAATATCGAGACCGGTCTCGACAAAGACCTCAAAGGGAATCGCCGCGATGCCCACATCGCCCACGCGCACGGCTTGCACCCAGATATCCACTTCATCGGGCGACTCGTGCATCTGAATGGTCCGCCGGGCGTACGTTTCCTCCCGGGAATGATCGCCGGGCGCTTCGTCCGGATCTTCTTGAATAGCGCGCGCCCGTTCGAGCGTGGCCTCGTCCGGCTTGCGCACCTCCAGCGTAAGCTCGGACATGCGCGCATCGAGTTTGGCCCAGTCCTCGAATTCCACCGTCTGGTAGGCCTTGTAGACCGCGCCCGCCGCGATAGAAGCCACCCGGTTCATTTGTTCGTAAGGTTCACGCTGGGGCGAGGCGGCCTCGAAGTTGATGTTGTTGATGTCGCCGCTTGTTCCGTTGGACATCACGCCCACAAACGGCGGCGTGTCGTGCTCCGCGCCAAGCAGCCGGCCGATCTCTTGCGCGAACACGCCGAAGTAATCCGCCGACACATGGTTGCTTGGCGCGCCGCCCACATAATGGAGGGAGTAGTTCGCCAACAAGGCGATCGGCTGTCCGTCCGCCGATTCAACCGCGAGAAAGGCGATCTCGGGGTCGGTGGGTCCGGCGGGTTCGACAAGGGCTTCGTGGTTACGCGGCGGATTCATGCGAACCTGGTCCTCTTCGCCGAACGGATTGGTCAAGTCGAAGTCCTCGTTCATGAACCAGCGCCGGTTGAACACCTGATCGGGCGCCTCCCCCGCGCCCCATCCGATGCGAGCGGGCTCCAAGTTGTTGATGGCCCGGCGAACGCCGTCCACGATTCGATCCGCGATGAACTGCTGATACTCCGTAAGCTCTTCGGGCGGATCCAACACGTTGGAGGGACGGGCGGAAGGGGCCGAGTGTGTGTGGGTGGACGCCATGAGCATGTGCTCCGCGGGGATGCCCGTCTTCTCCTCAAGCCGTTGCTTGGCGTTGTCGAAGACTTCCCGCGCCGCTGCGAGGTTATCGATGATGACAAAGGCGAGCTGGGTCGAGCCATCGTCTAGCACGAGGCACCGGGCCCAAAGTTCATCGTGAATATGCTCGGCCCGCGGGCTGCCCCAGCCCCCGATGAGGGTCAAGCCCAGTTCCGGCGTAATGTTGCTTTTGGCCGCGCCCGCTTGGAACGCAGGGTCTTCATCCTGGGCGTGGGCCGAAACGGCGCCCAGCGCCAAGGCCGCCGCAAGCAAAAGACACATGCCGATGGTTGGAGATGGCTTTCGTGAACTCATTGGACCTCTCCTTTCCTTCAGTTACGTCCTGTCTCAACACACAACCGGGGAGGCATCCGCCAGCCGCGCCGGAAAGGAACGTGATTCCTTCCAAACCCATTAGCGCTAGTCTGGCTTCCTCGCCACAAGGGCTGCGGGACGGGCCGTCCGGTTCCAAAAGGCACGATTCGCCCCACCAGCTTCCGGTAGTATACGCCACCCCATTCAACATAGGCAAAGCGCTTGCCACGAGGCAGGGCTTATGTTATGGCGTTCCTCCGGATTGGATCCATACATCCAAAGAGGACCAAGTGGCTTGGCTGGCTTCGGGAGGATGTAGGTAGCTTCATGAGGATACCTTTCTAAACTGGTCAGATTTTGCTCTTGTTTCCGGGGGCGATAGATGGTATGATTTTGCTCTTCACTCCGCACCCTAGTTTCGGTCCACCCGCGGCTCCAGCGGCTTTTCCAATGTATTCTTCACCTACACACCACACGAAAGGGGACTTCTGTGAGCAAAACGATCTCCCAAACGGATGAAACGCCCACCAAATCCACGGCGCGTCCCGTATGGATGAATGGTGTTCTATTTGGACTGGCGGTTCTCGCCGGCATATTGACCTATATTCTTACGGCGGACTATATGACGGAGGCGCAACGGCGGATGGCGGGCATCTTCGTCATGGCCATGGTGCTTTGGATTTCCGAGGGCATCCCCCTGTTCGCCACCAGCCTCCTGGTGATCGCCACGCAAGTGTGGTTTATCGCCGTACCCGAAACGCTGGAAGTTGATATTCCCTATACCGATGTGCTTGGCAGCCTGAGCAACCCCATTATCTACCTTTTTCTTGGCGGTTTCGTACTGGCCAAGGGCATCCAGAAAGAAGGCCTTGACACGCAGATGGCTTCTGTTCTGTTGCGGCCTTTCGGCAACACCCCCTACGGCATACTCGCGGGCGTGATGCTCATCACGGCCTTCTTCAGCATGTGGATGAGCAACAGCGCCACCACGGCTATGATGATTGTGTTGGTGATCCCGCTGGCCGCGCAGATCCCCGAGACGGACACGTTCCGGCGGGCGCTCATCCTGGGCGTTCCCTTCGCCGCCAACATCGGGGGCATTGGCACGCCCATCGGCACGCCGCCCAACGCCATCGCGATGGCGCAACTGGGGGAGCGTGATCTCAGCATAACCTTCACGAGTTGGATGGTGGTGGCGATCCCCTTATTGGTTGTCACCCTTGTCGCCATGTGGGCGGCTCTCCTGCTGGTTTACCGGCCGAAAACGAAGCGGCTTGAACTGAAGATCCGTGAGGGCGCGAAACTCAATCTCAACGCATGGATAATCTACGCCACGTTCGCCGTTACCGTGGCGCTGTGGCTGACCAGCGAGCTGCATGGGGTTCCCACCGCCGTCGTGGCCATGATCCCCGCCGCCGTGTTCACCGCGTCCCGCATCATCGGCCGCGAGGATTTCAACCGGCTGGAGTGGGATGTCCTCGTGCTCATGGCGGGCGGCATCGCCTTGGGCGGAGGACTCACCGGGACAGAGCTGGACCAATGGCTCATCAACACCTTCCCCTTCGAGGCCTTGTCCTACTACTGGCTACTGGCGGTGTGCGCCATCTTGACGGTCTGTCTCTCCACCGTCATCAGCAACACCGTGACCGCGAACATCGTCCTCCCCATCGCGTTGGCCTTGGCCGCCACGTTTCCCGGGGCCGAGCCGATTCTCGTCATGGGCGTCATGGTCGCCATTTCGAGCAGCTACGCCATGGGCCTGCCCATCTCCACGCCGCCGAATCTGATCGCCTACGGCAGCGGAATGGTGGATAGCAAGAACATCATGTTCGTGGGCGGTTTAACGAGTGTGGTGGCGACCCTGATCATTGTGACCACGGGACCCCGCGTCATCCCGTTCCTGCTCGAATTGTTGTAGCTCGCTGTTCCAACGCTCTCGCGATGGTGCTGGCGCTGGCGAAACGCCAATGGGCTGTGTTCGCGTGTTTCAACTGTTATGATGGTTGCTGGCCGGGGTTCTCAAGAAACCCGGCCAGCAACCGTCCGTGTTTTGGGGTGCGATTCAAGCGTGGCTTCAGACGCGCCGACATTTACCGAGGGGAATTCCCCTTGGTAAACTAACCGGGCGCTGGGTTGTCTCAAGATTTGAAGCCGGAGTATACTTGGGGCTTCCAGCACTGGGTCCGTTGGGGAAATGTCATTAATTGAGCGGGAGAACTATCGTGCGGATACTAACCATCTTGCTGAGCGGGGGCGTGTTTTTGATGGGCGTTGGGCCGGCTCACTCCGCGCCGGCTTCCAGTGAGCGCGAACCCATCGAAATCCGGGTGCCGGAACATCGCAGTAGCCAACGATCCTCGTCCAACGTCAGCGCAGGCCGGCAGGAGATGCGGGTGTTCGAAAGCGAGGAAGGGACCCCGATGCTGACGAACCGGCCGGAGAAGTACAGGAATCAGCCCGGGCTCGTTGAGGTCGAACTCGATTACGATCCCATCGTGGTGCCCGACCGGCTCCGGCGTCTCAGCCAGAGCGACCGGCATTCAGCGTCGGACCTCTCGGATCTCGTGAGCCACTATTGCAGGCAGTACGTGCTTGATGAAGCGTTGGTGTTCGCCATCATCCGAGTGGAAAGCGATTTTGACCCTGGGGCCGTGTCGCCCGCGGGAGCGCGCGGGCTGATGCAGCTTATGCCAGCCACGGCCGAGGAAATGGGCGTCTCCAATATATTCGATACGGCCCAGAACATCGCGGGGGGCGCCCAATACCTGGCGCGGATGCTTGAGCTATTCGATGATGACCTGCGACTGGCTTTGGCGGCCTATAACGCCGGACCGGCCACGGTGCAGCAGTATGGAGGCGTCCCGCCGTTCCGGGAAACGCAAAACTATATCCGTTTGGTCAAGCAATACGCCGACTTATACGAGAACGAAGGGATCGAGGGGTTGGACGTGAGTCCGGGTTCTTCAGGATTGGCTCATCAGAAGCAGGAGCCGCCCGAGGATTCCACCACGTTTACGGTCCATTTTCATAGTGGGTTGACCCAGATAGCGGATAACGTGGCCGAGAAAGACACCTATTATCACCTCGAATACCGGGGCCGGACGATTCCCGTACGCAAGGACCTGGTGAGCCGTATCGAGGAACCCGCCTAACGAGCGTTCGCGCGCGGCCGGGAGGAGGGGCTTGGCCATGCGGAATCGAATCATGGGGAAGTCAAGCCGGGCTGCAGGCGCAATGCGGCATCCCCATGCCGGACTTGTGTTCACAACATCTACATGCGGAAGGGAGCATAAGCGATGAGTTTGCTTGGACTCGACGTGGGAACGACAGGAACAAAGGCGGTCGCGTTTGATCTGGAGGGACGGGTCATGGCTTCCGCCTACCGGGAGTATCCACTCTACTCGCCCCAGCCCGGCTGGCAAGAACTCGATCCAGAAGAAGTTTGGGACAATGTGAAGCAAGTCCTGGCGGAAATCGCAAGCAAGACCCGCCACGATCCCATTGAAGCAATGGGCCTCTCCGCCCAAGGAGAGGCCTGCCATGCGGTGGCGGAAGACGGCTCCTGCCTCACCAACAGCATCGTGACCTTCGACGCGCGCACCGCCCATATGCCCGCGTGGTGGATGGAGCGAATCTCAAGGCTCGAACTCGCCCAAATCACCGGCATGCCCTTGCACGGCATGTACAGCCTGAACAAGATCTTGTGGTGGAAGGAAAACGAACCGGAAGCCTACCGCCGGGCCTGGAAGTTCCTGTGCTACGAGGACTTCATTCATCACCGCCTTGGACTGGAGCCCTGCATGAGCCATAGCCTGGCCGCGCGCACCATGGCCTTGGACGTGAAAGCAGGGGATTGGTCAAACACGGTTTTGGATATTGCCGGCGTGGACAGGGCTCTCCTGCCGGCCACGGCGCCCTCCGGCCGCCCCGTGGGGACAATACCAGACAAGGCCGCGGACGACATTGGTTTGCCGCGGGGAATCATCGTGGCCACGGGCGGGCATGATCAGCCCGCTGGTTCGCTCGGAGCGGGAATCACCAAGAGCGGCGAAGCCATGTACGCCACGGGCACGGTGGAATGCATCGCGCCAGTCTTTGACACCTTCACCGTGACGCAAGAGACGGTGGACTACAACCTGTGCTGCTATCCGAGTTGCTTGGAAGGGCTGTACGCCAGCATCTCATTCAATTTCACAGGGGGCTCCCTCTTGAAGTGGCACCGCGACACCTTTGCCCGGTATGAGAAAGAACTGGCCGAGGCCAGCGGTGAAGACGTCTACGACCTCATCTGCCGGGAGGTTCCAGCCGAACCCGAGGACCTGCTCATTCTTCCCCACTTCACCGTGACGGGCACGCCTCACTTTGACACGCAAAGCCGCGGCGCTATCCTGGGGCTTGGTTTGGAAACCACACGCGGAGAAATCGTCAGCGCCATCCTGTCCGGCGTCATCTATGAAATGAAACTCAACATCGAGTTGTTACAAACAGTAGGAGTAGACATAAGCCTTCTTAAGAACGTGGGCGGGGGCGCAAAAAGCCCCACCTGGATTCAACGAAAAGCGGACATCATGAACATGCCCGTGGCTTTGCCCGAGACCGCCGAGGCGGCGGCCTTTGGAGCGGCGTTGCTGGGAGGAGCGGCGGCAGGCAAGATAAGCGATGTCAAGAAGACCGCCGA
>JBKHFO010000031.1:0-21727 GCA_046540175.1 Candidatus Hydrogenedentota bacterium | reverse complement strand
TGTGTTTTGGCCCTTTCAGGGCGGCTTTGGCTCATCGCGAAACGCTCTTCTTGTCCAGCACGTCATGTCAGGTTGGGCTGATTGCGGACCTCACAATTAAACGGCCCCACTGAACTGAATCGGCCTCGCTCTTTCGTGTTTAGGACAACGGTGGTAGCGCCAGACAAACAACGTTATCCTCACCCAATGGGTGAGGACGTACCGCCGGCGTCTCGCCGGCATTGATGAGCCGCCTGGAAGGCGGCGTTATGGTTCTTCCGAATTCGTATCCGGCGGTTGGCGTTTCCCCCAAGCCGCCGGGTAAGGACGCTTAATCCATCTTGCTGTCCCTATTGTTAGCGCCTGAAAGAGAAGGTTATCCTCACCAAGGGGTGACGACGTACCGCCGACGTCTCGCCGGAATTCAACAGCCGCCATCCAATCGGCCTGGCTGACGTGCCGGCAAGATGCCGGCGGTACCGAATTATTCCCCCTTGGCTGGAGGATCAAGGCGGATGGTGTTCTCGGAAGCAGCACCCATACCCGCCCTTAAGATCTCTCGTATCCCGGCGGACGGCGCCGCCTCCAGCACCTACGGAGTTTCTTTGCTCTTTCCGGCCTCCTCTTGCGCGATCAATTCCTCCAGCACTTCAATCAGCACGTTCACGTCCACCCCGTACACGGCGCACACCTGGCCGATCGTTTCGTAGCCGCTAATGCCGCAATAGCCGCATGCCCCAAGATTAAACGCCGCGAACACTTCTCCCGCGCGGGGGTGTAGGCTCATGGCCTCGGCCACCGTCATCTCGGGATTGATATAGCCCCATGCGTCTGTCGCTGCTTCACTGGGGGCAGCGCCAGCGGCCTGGCCAGCCCCTTGCGTGTTCGCGCCTCCTTCCACGCCGTCGGGCCAATGCCGCCGGAATTCTTCTTCCGTGGCGTCCATCAGGGATTCCGGATGGTAAAGCTTTTTCACCACGGGATCCGCTACGCGCTTGGTTTCGCCTGTGGCGGGGATGAACGTGACGTAGCGATTGACATTGCCGGCTTCGTCACACTCGTAATAGGTGTAGCCCAACCCCTTGCCGGGCATGGGCTGACTGCTCTTGTAGTATTTCATATGGTGGTCTCCTAACTAGTACTTGGTCAGCGCTTAATTTGGGGATGCCCCCCTTGCCGTCATCCCCGCAAAAGCGGGGATCCACAGGGTGCGTGCTGCCCTTGGGATTTGGATCCCCGCTTTCGCGGGGATGACGGTGAGGACGCTCTGCTACATAACGCATGTTCCAAGAACTCGTCGGCAGGGGACACAGCAGCCCCGTTCACAAAGGTTCTGCGACCCCTAAAAGGGTCGATGCGTGGGGTTCTGTTTCCGGGGGTATCGCCCGCGTGCTATCGCACGCGGCCTCAACCCCCGGCTACCAGCTGTCATCCCTACGGGATGAATTTGATTTGTGACAGCATGTCAGGCTAAGTCAGACGTAACCGGGGTATCCACAAATTAGGGGTTGAGGAGGTACTCGCCCACTAAATGGTAACAGAAAACTGCCTGCCGCCCATTCCTGCCCGCTGTCAAACGGTCCGGGAAGGCCTGGCGGCACGGCGGCAAAAAACGGCGTGTCCCCGCATTGGCCTAAGGCCCCTGCGGGGACGCGAAATGGATTGGATGGGCGCGCCGCTTCCTAAGAAAACAACGCATCCGTTGGCCCGCGGCCTGGTCAAAAGGACAGGCGCGTCTCCACGTACACGTAGTCGGCGTCGCTGTCACCCTCAATGATGGCGTCAGGCCGGCCTCTCATACCGCTCTCAGTAAAGAAGTGCGCCCAGCCAAGGGTGAACCGAAGGTCTTCGGTGTAGTGATACACGCCGAACAATTCGGCCTCCCAGCCCAAGTCCTTGCTGAAGCCGGTGGGGGCTTCATCGCTTTGGAAGTAACCCACCATGAGTTGGACCAGGGTATCTTCCGCCGGCTTTATGCTGCCGCCCCCGCGGGCCACCCGGACGTTGGTGACATTCCGGGGCAAGAGCCTGCTGTACGGGACGTCCGTGTATAAGCGATTGAAGCTCGTGATCTGGACTGGCGTGAAGAAGGGGTTCAGCCGGTCGAAGATAGTCGGCCGGTACGTGTCTTTCCCTTCGAACCAAGCGGCGCCCAGATAGACCCGGGGGCTGATTGGGGTATCAAAGGTGTAGCCCACTTCCGCATTGCCGGCCCAGTAATCGTCAAGGGGAGCATCCGCTGTCTGCCATGCGAGTTCCCCCTCGAAATCGAACCGTTCAACCTTTCCCGCTCCGCGAAGACCAAAGGTATGCGTGTTGAAATCGTCGACATACCGGGGGGATCGGCGATCCCAAAGCCAGTACGCGTCGAAATTCATGCCGGGCTGACCAGTATAGCTGCCGTACACGCCACTGAAGGTGCTATTGTCGAACAGTTCGGCCATGAAGGCGTCCACCGAAATCTCGTCCGTGGCGTATGTCGCCCGCACCGCGTCAAAGGCCAGGCCGAAGAAGCCAGGCGCCGTTCGGGTGGCGCCAACCAGCCAGCTATTGCCGAACGGCATCTCCTGCCGGCCGATCCGCACCCGCAGCGGGGTATTCCACATCTCGTCGGCCTGGACATAGGCTTGGTAGATGTCCACGCTCAGATCCGAGCTGTTGCCATCCCACAAGTAGTAATTATCCAGCTCAATGTAGCTAGAGACTTGATCCGTGAACTCGGCGTTCACGCCCAGCCGGGTGCGTTGCTCCACATTTTCCGACTCGGAGCCGTCGCCACGCGGATCACGAACCACATTCTTGTAGTAGTTAGCCCGGATCTGAATCGAGCCGTCGATAGTTACATTCTGCAATTCGGCGTGAGCCACGCTGGTGAACGCAATGACAACCGCCATGCCAATCAAGGTTTTTTGCATTACACGGTACCTCCTAACGCTCACTTATATCGTTGGAGCGCAGTTTCATCCCCTAGTCATCTCAGCATCAATGTCAGCGCACATAAGCAGCTTTACCCAATGCTGTGCGCCAGATATACGTCGTTATTCGTGGAGCAACATCGTCTGCGAACGGCCCTCGGGCAGATGCGTCGCGCCGTGGCTTTCTGAATTCCCCCTTCCGCCGCCAGATTAGAGCGCCGCTGCCGATGGAAATACCTTGACGTAGCTCAATGGGTGCTCTTACCCCGTCCGCCTGAGCGGCGGGCGTTTTTTCCCAAGCCGGCGGCAGTATAGCCCGAAACCACGGCCAGTGCAAGGGCTTTTCTTCAATCGGCGGGCCGCCCGCCCCTTTACCTCGGTTCAATGCGTAAACGAACGCGCCCCGGTCTGTTGGCTGGCGCTGAGCAGCGGTATGGAAAGGTTAATTGGGAGAGCGCGGCTGCCTCAAGGGGACGACAGAGAACACCCCCACGGGGGCTTCAAAAGCCGCCGCGGGGGTGTGAATGGTTAGCCTAGCTTTCGCGAAGAAAAAGCCCTATCTGTTTAACCTGTGGCCAGGTTAGAAGGACAGGCGGGTCTCCACGAACACGTAGTCGGGATCTTCGTCATCTTCGATTGTTGTGTCGCCACGCCACTCGACGCCGCTTTCCGCGAAGAGGTGCGCCCAGCCAGCGGAGAACTGCAGATCCTCGGTGTAGTTATAGGTGCCATACAGGCCAACTTCCCAACCAAGTTCCTCGTCCACTCCGCTTGGAACCTCGTCGTTCCGCAGATAGGAGACGAGAAGCTCTACCTCGGTCTCTTCCGTAGGCTGAATGCTGGCGCCGCCGCGGCCAACAATAACGTTGTTGAGGTCGCGTCCGAAGAACTCGCTGTAGTAGACATCACTATACAGGCGGTTGAAGCTCGTGATTACAGCCGGCGTGTGGAAGGGATTCAACCGCTCGAAGATCGTCGGCTTATATGTGTCTTGGCCATCGAACCACGCGCCGCCCAGGAAGATGCGAGGGTTGTTCGGCGTATCGAAGGTGTAACCCACTTCCGCGTTCGCCGCCCAGTAGTCTTCATCTCGAAGTCGAGGCGCTCGCGGGGCATCCCCCGTCTGGAACGCGACTTCGCCCTCGAAATCCAACCCTTCTACATCACCAGCTCCGCGGAGGCCGAACGTATGGGTGTCCAACTCGTCGACGTAGCGAGGGGAATTGCGATCCCACAGCCAGTACGCGTCGAAGGTCATGTCCGGCTGACCAATGTAGCTGCCGTACACGCCGCTAAAGGTGCTGTTGTCAAACATCTCGGACGCAAAGGCATCCACCGAGATCTGGTCCGTGGCGTACGTCGCGCGGATGGCGTCGAACGACAGACCGGTGAAGCCAGGCGCCGACTCGTTCGCGCCAACCAGCCAGCTGCTTCCGAACTTCAGTTCTTGCCGGCCGATGCGCATCCGCAGCGGGGTGTTCCACATCTCTTCGGCCTGCACATAGGCTTGGTGGATGTCAACACTCAAATCAGACTCTTGGCCATCCCACCAGTAGTAGTTGTCCAGCTCAATGTAACTGGAGACCTGATCCGTGAACTCCGCGTTCACGCCCAAGCGGGTACGCTGTTCGACATGCTCCGTCTCCGCGCCCGTGGGGCGCACCACATTACCTTGGAAGTCCCGGACGAGGGGACCTCGTTCCATGTTCCCATAGTAGTTGGCGCGGATCTGAATCGATCCGTCGATCGTCACGTTTTGCAATTCGGCGTGAGCCACGGTGGTAAACGCAATCGCCGCGGCCGCCGCTATGCCAAGCAAAGTTTTCCGCATAACACGTTATCTCCTTACGCTCTATTGAGGTTGGAGCGGACCCTATATCCGCTCGATCATCCCAGCATCTGTTTCAACAAACCAAAGCCGCTTGCCACAATGCTGTTGTGGCGAGTAGGTCTCGCCATCTATGATGCACATCGTAAATGTCAACGGCTCTCGGGCAGATACCTTCTTCCTGGCTTTTGTTCTCATCCCTCCTTCCGCTGCCAGATTAAAGCGCCGCTGCCGATGATGGTAACTTGACTTAACTAAACGCGGCCACTGGACGTCCCATTTCCAAGCGTCCGAGGCCAGGGATATACTCCCCTAGCCTACCGCAGTATATCCCAAAAGCAGGTTCAATGCAAGGGAAATCCCTTACCTTTTCTCCCACTTACCAAACCTAGTTTGCCAGAAATCATTGGACAATGCAAGAGAAATTTTCAGTTTCTGTCAATAGACTCCCTGGCTGGATCCTTCCTGCGAAAGCAGCGCCCCCCTTCCTGTGCGTTAAGGCGCGCCGCCTCCTGACCTTCCTACCGCGGTAGACGCTGTCACAGCGCGTTTATTCATTAGCTGCGCGTACAAGGGGGCCTTAGCTCAGCCCCAGGTAATCAGCCGGGTTTCATGTTTGTTGGCCAAGTCGGGATGGCTGGGGACCACGCGAACCATGAACCCTTGCTGACCCGTCTTTTCGCAGGGGATGTGGCCCTCGTACCGCGTTGCGCCCTTGGGTCCGCCGTCCACGCTGTTCATCTCCGCCGTCCGGCCGTTCAAAATACGGCCTTCCGGATCCAGATCGCCATAATAGACTTCCACGGTCACGTCATCAGGCGTGAGGGCCTTCAATGTCACGTCGGCCTGTACGGTAAGCGTTTCTCCGAACTGGATGTTTTCCGTGGCGCCGGATTCGATATTTGAGATAGCGACATCGCTCCAGGCCTGGCGCACCTTGCGTTTCCAGTCGGCCAAGGCTTTGGAGCGGGCGCGATTATCGGCCCGAAGCTCGAGGCGCCGCGTCGCGGCGGGAAGATAAAACCGGTCGGCGTATTCCTGCACCATCCGGTGAGTGTTGAATATGGGGTTGATGCTGCGCATGGCCGCCTTCATTCGCCGCACCCATTGACGCGGCACGCTTTCGCGGCCCCGCTCATAGAAAATCGGGGCCACTTCGGCCTCGAGGATCTCGTAGAGGGCCTCGCTCTCGACCAGGTCTTGTTCATCGGGATCCTCGTAACTTTCGCCCCGGCCGATGCTCCACCCATTCTCCGCCAACCCCTCGGCCTCGCACCACCAGCCGTCGGGCACGCTGATGTTCAATCCGCCGTTCGCGGCCACCTTCATCCCACTGGTGCCGCTGGCCTCCAGAGGCCGGCGCGGGGTATTGAGCCAACAGTCCACCCCTTGAACCATATAACGGGCCACGTTTATGTCGTAATCCTCGACGAAGACGATGTGCGAACGTACGTCGTAGTTCCGCAGGTAGTGGATGATGTTGCGAATAACTTCCTTGCCTTGATGATCTTGCGGATGCGCCTTTCCCGAGATGATGAACTGCACGGGCCGATCGGGATTGGTCAGGATGCGGCGGAACCGCTCGGGATCCATGAGAATAAGGTTGCCCCGCTTGTACGTGGCGAAGCGGCGGGCGAATCCAATGGTGAGATACTCCGGATCAAGCACTTCCGAGGCCAGTTCAACCTCGGAATTGGGCGCGCCCCGGTAACGGAGCTGACTGACCAGCCGTTTGCGCGCGAAGTTCACCAAGCGCTCCCGCCGCCGCTCGTGCGTACGCCAGAGTTCGGCGTCGGGCACTTCGTCGATATGTTTCCACACCTCTGGATCGGTCGGATTCTCCACCCACGGGGGTCCGATGTAGCGGTCTAGCAGGCCCGCGAGATCGCGGCTGATCCAGAATCTGGGGTGAACGCCGTTCGTAATCGAGGTGATCGGGACCTCTTCCTGAGGCACGTCCCGCCAGGTGCGGGCCCACATGCCCCGGGCGACCTCGCCATGCAGCTCGCTGACGCCGTTGGCGGCGCTGGAAAGCTTAAGGGCGAGCACCGTCATGCAGAAGGGCTCGCGGGTGTCCGCGGGATCCTGCCGGCCCAACGCCAGCAGTTCCTCCATGGTGATGCCCACGTCCTTGGCGTACTTCTCGAAGTAATGCGTCATCATTTCAGGGGAAAACATATCGTTGCCCGCGGGCACTGGCGTGTGCGTCGTGAACACGCTGGCGGCCTTGACCGTTTCCAAGGCGTGTTCCCAAGTCAAGCCCTCGTTTTGCATTAGGCCGCGTATCCGTTGTAGGGCCATGAACGCGGAGTGGCCTTCATTCATATGAAATATGGCGGGATGGACCCCACAGGCGTGCAAGGCCTTAACGCCTCCCATGCCTAACATGATCTCCTGCCGGATGCGCATGTCCCGGTCGCCGCCGTAGAGTTGGCCCGTGAGTTCGCGATCCTCGGGATCGTTCTCATCGAAATCGCAGTCCATGAGATACAGGGGGACCCGGCCGACTTGACACCGCCAGATGCGCGCGTAGACCTTGCGGTCCGGATAGTCGACCTCAACTTTGACGTGGCGGCCGTCGCTGTCCCGCTCAGGCGTCAGCGCCATGTTATAAAAGTCGTTGGCCGGATACAGCTCCTGCTGCCACCCGTCCGCATTAAGATACTGGGTGTGATACCCTTCGCGATACAAGAGGCCAAGCCCCGCCAAAGGCAATCCCAGGTCGCTGGCCGATTCCAGATGATTGCCCGCTAGGACGCCCAGGCCGCCAGAGTAGATGGATATCGACTCGTGGACTCCGAATTCGGCGCTGAGATAGGCGACGTTGAACCCTTCGGGCGTCCGCGGGTTGTTGTCGCGCCATATGTCCGCGGCCATGTATTCGTCCATGCGCGCGGCGACCTGATCCAATTGACTGAGATACCCCGCATCCTGGGCCAACTCCTCCAAGCGTTGCTGGCTGACGCGCCCCAGCAGAAGCACCGGATTCTGATTGGTTTCATCCCAGAGTTCTCTGTCAATCCGGAAGAATAGCTCAATCGCTTCCGTTTGCCAGCACCAGTACATATTAAACGCGATGTCACGGAGCCGTTCGAGCCGCTCCGGCAAGCGGGGCGTGACAGTGTAAGACACAACCTGCGCCATTAATACCTCTCTTTCTCTCTTGCTCGTTGGTTAAGGCAGGGTTAGCAACAATTCCTTGCGTAAAGAATTGGTAAAACGTCAATCGGAAAAAGACGGGAAAAACTTAAGAGAAAATGCTCCCCAGCGTTCGCGCCTCCTCCGGCGCGCCTAACATTCGCAGCGCTCTGTCCTCCCCCGTCGTGGGCTGAGGCGGCGGGTCGGCCGTTTACATCCGCCCAAGCTTCCGTCGAAGGAATATCTTGTTCCCTGGGACAGCCCCTTACGCCGTGATTGGCGCGCCCGAAGTACACAAGGGGATCGCGCACCTTCTCTTTCTGGCGCCGCTCACTCGCCTTTGCCAATCGGCATGATGTAGAGCGGCTCCTCTTCTTCTGGAAGCTGCATCACCTCCGCCAATTGGGCATCGGTGAACGCGCCCACCACAACCGCGTCCAGATTCAGACTCTGACACTGAAGGAAAACATTCTGGGCGGCGTGACCGGATTCCATGTGGACATAACGCTCGGCGCGATCCGCATAACGGGCCTCCGTCCTCTCGAATTCGGCCGCAATAACCAAGTTCACCGGCGCTTGCCCAATGGAGTCCTGATCCAACGCGGCTTCTTGCACGTTTTGCGCGAAAGCGCCCGCCGCCACTTGCGTCAGCGTATGCTCTTGCGGGACATAGCGGTATAGGCCGGCCTCCAAGCCTTCCACTCGTTCCGCCACCACATAAACCTCCAGCGGATAGGTGGCTCCGGCCGAGGGAGCGGTTCGGAAACCCTCGGGGCTCGTAATCCCTTGAGCGGCCCATAGGAGTTGCCCCAAATCTTGGAGGGACACCGCTTCCTCCGTGAAACTCCGGACACTGCGCCGTTCGGCAAGGGATTGCTCAATCGAAACGTCGCTATGTTCTTGGGGGTCAGGCAAACTTACTTCGTCCGCATTGTTTGTCGCGTTCATATCGTCTTCTCCATCCGCCACAAGCACGGCATGCCACATAGCGAATGAGGCGATACCCACGGCCAAAACCAGGAAACAAGCTTTTCGGGTGACGCCATACAAGGCGCATGCATTGGACTCTGCCATAGGGCCTTCCTCCTGTTCTCCGGCTTTACCTGCGTCCCACCACAATCCACGATACTGGAGTTGGTTTTCCAAGTCAAGATAGGCTGGCGCCACAAGCTTGGCTCCTCGTTTCCGCCGTTTAAATGAAAGAAACCCCGTCGCTGTTCGACTGAAAAACAAGCCCGCGCCACCATGCTTCTGCAGAAGGAGCGCAATCGGTCGGACTGGGATAGCGCAAAGGCGGCGGATACCGACAGGGGATTAGGCCCTGACAAGAGGAAGCCGGGGCCTTCCTCTTGTCAGGCATACATCAGCCGTCCCTTGGGTTCGGGGATGGGGCGGCCAAGTTCCCGCGCCGTCTCGATCCACTCCGCAATGACGTGTTGGGCATTGGCCACGGCCTGTTCATAGGTCTCGCCATCCGCCATGCAGCCAGGTAGTTCTGGAACCTCAACAACAAACGACTCGTCTTCCTTGCTCCAATATATGATGAGTTCGTACTTAATCGACATTAGACTCTCCCAACCGATACTTGACCAGGATATTCCTGACCTGTTTAACCTGATACGCTTTGGCTTTGTTTGCTTTCGGCTGCAAATTCAGGATCTCTTCCACGTCTTCCCGTGTAAAAATGTGGTGGTCTCCCCTAACTCTTTCGTCAAATCCTAGTCGGGTCAAGAGCTGGCAAAGCCCGGCGAATTCAACATTCGCGTCACAACCACCCGCAAGAATCGCTTGTTTCAGCTTGGAATACTTGCCCATTGGCCCCTCGGCGCAGCTTGTGTGTTTATGTTGGACTCCGTACCGGCTACCGGCTGGCATACCCAACGTTCCGGCCCGTTGTTGGCCCACGCGCCATTTCGCTCGTACGGGAGTATATTCGATATTACCCCGCATGTCACGGCGTCATTGCTGTCCTAAGCAGACAGAGATTGCCATGCCGTTTATGTCGGCAAGGACCACAAGCCAGCGCGTCAACATCCCAGCCCGAAGGGCTTGAAACACTATAGCCCAGGGCAATCGCCTGGGCAATTGAGGAAGCTCATTGCAGCCCTGAAAGGGCGTAACATAGGCTCGCAGCCACCTGTAACGCCCTTTCAGGGCTGGCGGAGGGGAGGCCCTATTTCCTGTGTTTTGGCCCTTTCAGGGCGGCTTTGGCTCATCGCGAAACGCTCTTCTTGTCCAGCACGTCATGTCAGGTTGGGCTGATTGCGGACCTCACAATTAAACGGCCCCATTGAACTGAATCGGCCTCACGCTTTTGTGTTTGGGACAACTGTATCACGGCGTGAACAGCGTCCCAATGCGACCGCGGCTCAAACCGAACCCGCCGCGCCCGCAAAAGCTTCCGTCCACGAACCGGCCGACGCTCCCTTGGCCCGGGCGGCGGCGAGCAGGGCGAGGAAGTCGCGGCGGGGGACTTCGCGGGCCCCGTGCCGTTCGAGGTGCGGGGTGTACATTTGGCAATCGATAAGGCCGCCGTCCCACCTCCCCACGAACTCGGCCAGCTTGGCGAGGGCGACCTTGGAGGCGTTGGGCGCGCGGGTGAACATGGATTCGCCGGAAAAGCAGGCTCCCATGGCCACGCCATACAGTCCACCCGCCAGTTCTCCGTTTTGCCAGCATTCAATGGAATGGGCATGGCCCTGGCGATGAAGTTGAATGTAGGCTTCTTCCATTTCCGGGGTGATCCACGTTTCCTCCCGGCCGGGCGTGCGTTGGCGGGCGCAGGCGCGAATCACTTGGGAAAACGCGGTGTCGCAGGTGACGGTGAATGGCGGGTTCTTCAACACGCGGCGGAAGCGGCGGGACGTATGAAATTCCGGGGGGAAAAGGACCATGCGGGGATCGGGCGACCACCACAGCAGCGGATCCCCCGCACTGTACCAAGGGAAAATACCCTCGCGGTAGGCCAGCACCAGCCGTTCCGGACTCAGATCGCCTCCTATAGCCAGCACCCCCTCGGGCTCCGCGTCAGAGGGATGGGGAAACGCTGGGGTATCGTCAAGGAGCGCAATGGGCATGATTCACATGAGGACCACGGAAAACAACCACGGAAGACACGGAAATTTGGTTCCCAAATAACAGGATTGTAGTATTATACAAAAAGCATCTAAAATGATTTATTATATTTTTCTTATCTACTGCCGTGCCTATCGCAAGCTCGTGGTTGCTTTTCCGTGTATTCAGCGTATTCCGTGGTTGTTTCTGTGGTCATTCGTTGAACGTAAAGCGTATGCCGTCTTCATCCGCGTCCACCATCACCGTTCCGCCTTTTTCCAGACGGCCAAACAGGATCTCGTCGGACAGCGGATCCATGATTTCGGATTGGATGAGCCGACTCAGGGGCCGCGCGCCATAAGTGGCGTCAAAGCCGTGTTCGGCGAGCCAAGTACGGGCGCCGGGCGTGAGGTCCAAGCTCACCTTATGCGTGGTCAGTTTGCCCTGCAATTCGAGGATGAACTTGTCCACGATGCGCTCGATGATCGGGTGCGGCAGCGCATGGAACATGACCACGGCGTCGAGCCGGTTGCGAAACTCGGGGCTAAAAGTCTTTTCGATGGCCTTTTGGCCCTTTCCCTCGCCGGATTCGGTGGAAGAGGCGAAGCCAATGGTTCGCGCGGCCATTTCGCGTGCGCCCGCGTTCGAGGTCATGATAAGAATCACGTTGCGGAAATCCGCTTTCCGTCCGTTGTTGTCGGTGAGGACGGCGTTGTCCATGACCTGGAGCAGGATGTTATAGACGTCGGGGTGGGCCTTCTCGATTTCGTCGAGCAGCAGGACGCAATGGGGCGTCTTGCGAATCTCATCTGTCAGCAGCCCGCCTTGGTCGAAGCCCACGTATCCGGGCGGCGCGCCGATAAGCCGGGCCACGGCGTGTTTTTCCATGTACTCGCTCATGTCGTAGCGGGCGAAGTGCACCCCCATGTTCGCCGCGAGCTGCCGCGCCACCTCGGTCTTGCCGACGCCCGTAGGGCCGGTGAACAGAAAAGACCCCACCGGCCGGTGGTGCGGCGCGAGGCCCGCGCGGCTGCGTTTAATGGACTTGGCCACGGCGCGGATCGCTTCATCTTGCCCGAAGACCACTTCTTTCAGGTCTTCCTCGATGTGTCCCAGGCGTTCCCTATCCGTGGCGGAGACGCTTCGTGCGGGAATGCGGGCGATATCCGCCACGATCCGCTCGATGTCGCGTGGCCGGATGGTCTTGCGGCTCTTGCCCGGCAACAGCCGGATGCTCGCCGCCGCCTCGTCGATGACGTCCACGGCCTTGTCCGGCAGAAACCGGTCGTTGATGTACTTTGAGGAGAGTTCCGCCGCCGCCTCCAATGCGGTGTCGGTGTAGCGGATGCCGTGGTGTTTCTCATAATGGCTCTTGAGTCCGCGCAAGATTTGCACGGTCTCTTCAAGGCTCGGCTCGGTGATCTCTATCATCTGAAAGCGGCGGGATAGGGGCCGGTCTTTCTCGAAGTGCTTCTTGTATTCGTCATGGGTGGTGGATCCGACGCAACGCAGTTGGCCTGACGCAAGCACCGGTTTGAGGATGTTGCTCGCATCCATGGAGCTGTCGGCCGTGGCGCCGGCGCCGACCACCGTGTGGATTTCGTCAATGAATAGAATGGCGTTAGGGCGTTGGCCGACAGCCTTGATGACGCCCTTGAGCCGCTGCTCGAAATCGCCCCGGTACTTCGTGCCCGCCAACAGCGCCGAAAGGTCGAGGATGAGGATCTCGGCGTCCCTGAGAAACTCGGGCACGCGGCCTTCATGCACCCGCAACGCCAAGCCTTCCACCATCGCCGTCTTGCCCACGCCGGGCTCGCCCACGTAGATGGGGTTGTTCTTCCGGCGGCGGCACAGCACTTGAATGGTCCGGCGCAGCTCATTTTCCCGCCCGATAAGGGGGTCCAGTTTACCCTCGGCCGCCTGCTGGGTCAGGTTAACCGTGAACTGAGCGAGCGGATCGCTTTCCTTCCGCGTTTTTGCGGATTGGGTATCGGAAGCCTCCTCTGGCTCTCCCGGATCCTCGGCCTCGTCTGGATCATCCCCGCCGGCTTCAACGGAGTCCGGGAAATCCTCCTGCGCGGAACCGTGGCTGATGTACTCCAAAACGTCCAAGCGGGAGACGCCCTCTTTGCGCAAGAAATAGGCGGCGTGGCAATCCTTCTCCTCGAACATGGCGGCAAGGATATCGCCCGCGTCCACCTCCTTCTTACCGCTATAGTGGACGTGGGTGATGGCGCGTTGCATCAACCGCTCGAAACTCTGGGTCTGCTGAGGCACATGCTCTTCGCCCGTGGGAACGGTTTCAAGATGTTTCTCGAAGAACCCTTCCAAGGCCGCGCGCAACGCCTCGAGCCGCGCGCCGCAGTTCACCAGGATGGCGCCCGCATACTTGTCCGACAACAAGGCGAAGAGGAGATGCTCGACGCAGAAGTATTCATGCCGGCGGCGACGGGCCTCGCGCAACGCAGCCCCCAATGTGGCTTCCAGTGACTTGCTAATCATCCTCCGAGTCCTTCATTAACCGGCGCACCATCCAGCTATTCCGGCTCCATGCTGCACCGCAGCGGGTATCCATGCTGGCGAGCTTGGCGGTGCACCGTGGCGACCTTGGCCTCTGCGATCTCGGCGCTGTAAACACCTGCTATCCCGGTTCCGTTTTCGTGAACGTTCAACATGATCCGCACCGCTTGGTCCATCGGTTTCCGGAATACCGTCTCCAGAATATATACCACAAAATCCATTGTGGTGTAATGGTCATTGTGGAGAAGCACCCGGTACATCTGAGGCGGCTCCAAATCAAGGTCCGTCTCTTCACGCGTCTCCTCTTGGTTTTTCGTTCCGTAGACAGTCACCGGTAATCCGTACACCTCCATGCCCTGGCCGCGGCGTGGCCTAATCAGCGCCGTTCGCCTGTTTGCCGCGTCCTACCTAACAATCCATACGGCCAAATGCTGACGGAATGCCGATCGTCATCGTACCATAGAACACCCGGCTATGCGGAAACCGAAACAAGAAAGGCCGTGCTGTGCGTGGCGATTAGACACGGTAGGCGGGATCCTTTGGCGCGGAGAGAGAACAACCGGGATCGTGCATCGGATTCCGAGGCGAATGAATCCCGTCCGAAAAATGACTCCCTATTGAGAGTTCCCCGTGGCGGCCGGGGGTGAATGGCCCCGTCAAGCTTCAACCTAGATCGAGTCCCGCGCAACTCCAATCCAGCCCGCGATCACCAGCAAACCAAGCCCCGTAATCGAAATCCAAAGGCCCCCTTCTAGCGCCGGCGGGGCATACGCTAAGCGAAGCTCATGCGTTCCGGCTTCGAGACAGACACCTCTGAAAATACCATTTGCCCGAACGATTGGAACCGATTCGCCGTTGGCTTCCGCGCGCCATCCCGGATGGTATTGGTCGGCGAGAACAAGCACGCCGGGGGAAGCCGCCTCCACGTTTACCTTTATCTCTTCGGGTTCCCGTTGGACTATCTCAATACGGGGACCGCCTTCTGTCCCCGTCCCAAGAGCGTTTCCATAGTCTTCAGGAACTATGCCCCGGGGCTCTGCCTCGGAAAAATCCGGCTCCGATTCCAAGATGCAGCGGCCGCCGATAGGAAACGCGGGATCGCGCATCCGCCTTATGGCGTCCTCTAAGTCTGGTTCGACTTCCCAGGCCGTGTACCATGTAGCCCAAGGCAATGCTTCGTCATCCACTAAAACCGTAGTAAGCGCATCGCCGCCCACCACCCGCAAACCGGGTAGGGCTTGCGTCCATCCTTCCTCATTCAACGATACATCTTGACCAACAAGAATCACACGAGCGCCCGCGTACCGGAGCAACCTCTTGCCGGGCAGCAAGCCCTCCTCGTCTTCTCGTTCTACTTCCTGATCAAGCACATCGCGCCACCACGGCTCATGTTCACGCCGGTATCCTGGACCGGTCCCGTTGACGACCCGAAGGTCCGTCAGTAGACCGATATTCCGAGGCAGCCTCACATCGTTGGGCTCAGCCGCTACGAATACCCGGTCATCCCCCACATAATCGCCCACGAGATCCGCCACCTCATATAGGCGGCCGCGTCTCGCCCCTCCATCTTGAAATGGATGCACGTAAGCGTTCACACTTGCGGCTGTAAGATCCGCGAACAGCAGCACCATCCAGCATAGCCACACGCCCCGCGCCATCCAACCACGCCGCACGAACAAAGCGGGCGCCGTCAAAACGCCAAACGCGATTAGATAACCCCGAATCTGGGCGCCGGCCACCACAAACAATCCACCCAGCATCAATGCTACAATAACCACTGGTGGAATCAAGGAAGACAGGTGTGTATGCGGTCCCGCCGGGATCAGCCGGTCCGCCCCTAGGGCTGTTAACACGGCCACGCAGAGTACTATCGGATACGCCGCCACCCACCATGGAAAGTGGTAACTCGTCTCCCCCCAAGGGGCCATGAAGGCTAACCCGGTAAGAACAAGCCCAGCGAAAAGGAAAAACCACGCGTCTTTACCCCCCCGCCGATGAAACAGAGCCACAGGGCTCAAAAGCAGCGGCAGGGTTCCTACGTATCCTATGCGCGGCAATGCGCCTGGACTCGCTGACAAGATCTGCGTGAGCAGATCCTGTCCAGTGCCGGGCAATTGCGCGGCGGCGCGCGCGTTCCATATACTCTCCACGCCACGGCCGCTTTCCATTATCCACGAGATCGCCGGCAACCATTGAGCCGCCGCGACTATGCCCGCAACGCCCAACGCGGCCGCCATCCCCCCGGCCTTTTTCGCAAACGTCGTTTGTCCCGCTTCCCCCACAAACGTACTTACCCAAATACCATACGGAATTGCCAGAACCAACATCGCAACCGCGCCGGCCGGCGATCCGCTTATCAAAATCAACCCCGCCGCTAGCCCCGCCAATATCCCCATGCTATGCCGCCCCAACCGAATCCATTCCCGAATCGCCCAGAGCAACAATGGACTCCACACCAAAACTGCCGCCATGCCAGGCCTTGACATGGCGGCAGCCGAAGCGCCACAAAATGCGTACGTTAATCCTCCAATCACCGCAGGCATATAGTTTACGCCAAGCGACCGTCCAAAAAGAACGAAAAACACTCCCATAAGGACGAGCGAAACAAACGCGTGAATCGCCAGGGCGCGTTCCAGCGGCATAAGAAACGCCCACCCGTGCAACGGCTGGAATACGCCATGCGTGGGATTCGCAACAAACGGAGTCCCTGTCCATTGCCGCTCATTCCACGCCGGCAACTCTCCGCCCCGCAAACGCTCACCCCCATAACCAAGGATCGGCTCAACCTCTTGATAGAGAGCTGTATTTTCCGAGGCCTCGAGGACATCGACTTGCTGAATCTCTACAAGATGCCAAAACGTGGGAGCGGCCCCAATAAACACCAAGGCCACCAAAAAGAAGGGCGTCATTCCATAACGGCCAGAGGATGACTTTGGAATACTCACCTCACGAATCACTCATGGCTGTTCCTTGCTTCTTCCAATAGGTTAACTTAACTCTTCAAAGATCCAATACGCCTTACCATCTTCCTCTTTTTCATATACCCAAATGTCAAGACGGCTTCGTTCCGGGTCCAGATCAACGGACCAACTCCTCGATTCTCCCGGCTCCAATTGTACCTCTCCCGGCGACTGGCTCTGTATATAATCGCCATCGCTATCCATATTTTTTACAAAAGCAATATATCCTATCTCAAACCAACTCGTATCAAACTCAGGATTTCTAAGCGCAGTTAAGGTTATATTAATGCACTCGCCATTTTCACCCAGCGCTATATCCTCTCCCTTGAACCACCGCCAGTCCGCTTGTGTCTCTTCTTCGCGCAGCGCTGGACTCGATATATCCACCCCATCCACCTCGATACGAATGTTTGCTCGCTCTATTTCACGCTCCAACGCCCTTCCTCTCGTATAAAACCATGTCTCGTAATCCCCTGGCTGTAAATCACAAAACCGGGCCCACGCCTCCTTTTCGTCTTTACCCTCTTCCAGACGCGCTCGCAACACCGGCATAGGCCATTGCTGGGGCGCTTCCCCGGTTACACTCATTGGCGTCACATCCCACACCCCACCCAACGGTTCCCGCCGATACGCACTCGCGGCCCGCCACATCCCATCATTCGGAACCACCTCAATCCGCGCACTCACCTCCTGATCCCCTTGATTCTCCAGCGTAAATACCCGCTCGTCCTCAGGCGCGCCTTCTTCTTCCTCCTCAAAATACAGTAATAAATCACCACGCCGATCTTCCACCGATTTTGCCATCAATCCAAGATCCGGATCCATGTGCCTATACGTCTTTTCAATTCCCCCTTCGTATTCCAATACACGCGCAACCCCATTATCCCGATTCCGGCGCACGGTTCGCACTGGAGGATCCGCTTCAAGCTGATATTCGTACAACACCATCCCCTTAAACTCTTTTCTATCCACTTGCGTAAATCGCGAATCCATCCATAACCAAACATCATAGGCATTCCCCGGCAAATACTCCCGCTCCCACTCCGCAAACACTAACCACGCCCGTTCCTTCCCTTCCACGATCTCGTCCGGCGGATGGATAAAATACCCTGTTAGATTCTCACTATCTGTAGTCTCGATATGCCCGGCTCTAAAGAATTCAACAAAATCTTTCCGAACCCCAGCATAGAATCCCGCATTTTCCCTTAACCCATACATATGCAATGATACCCACGTATTAGGTCCCGCATGTATAACCACATCACCTTCTTCCCAATTATCCATAATATATTGCGTCACTTCATCGTAGTCACGGGGTGGGTGAACCCCCGGCCGATGGGGAAATTCCCGCACCGGATATTCACTCTTATAATGTTCATACAATGGAATAACGGACAAAAAAATCAATAACCCTAAACCGCTGTACCGCCACATTGCTATCGTGCAACTGCTCAATGCGACCCCGGCAAAAGCAAATATCGGGAGTACATACGCTATTAGCGCCCGGATCAAAAATATGCTGTGGATCATATAGGATATACCTATAACTATCACTATCGATCCGATCAGCCAGGATACCATGAAGGACGTCTCTCGCCAGCGCATATTCCATGCAATAACTCCTCCAGTTATGCCCAACGCCACAAGGATAACAGGAGCTATATAAACCAAGGGCTCCGTATCAGAATACCCAAACGCCACAGCCTTAAGAAAAACCGCCATATCTAAAAGACCTGGAGCCTCCAACCACCATTGGTCAGCTTCCACCAACATAGCCCGCGCGCGGTATAACATAATCCCGAGTTGTGGCAAAAAAGCCAACGCGCCAAGCACATTCGCTATAAGCCATCCCTTTAGTTTTTGTGAATAACCCTCTAACGAACACAAAAACCAAATATTCCCAACCAACAATAATGGCGCCACAAACAACTCGCTATAGCATGCGATTGCAGCGGCCACACCATAAGCGGTCCATGTCCATACCGTATTTGATTCCCAAGCCCGATACAAACAATACAACGCAAGCGGACCGGTAAATGTCAGAACGATATAGTCTTTCAAATCCTGCGAATGATAAATATGCAGCGGATTTACCGCAAGCAGCAACGCGGCAATTAACGCCGGCGCCGCCCCATAAAACCGCCGCACAATCACATACAACATCCCCACACTAGCTGTCCCGAACAAAGCCGGAATCAACCTCATCCCAAATTCGGAACCCTCAAATCCCAAATTCCGCCATAAAGCCAACAGTGCAAAAAACAACGGAGGATTGTTAGACACGAACTCCCCCGTTGTAATCGCCGCCCAAAGGTTTTCCGAGACTAGCAGGTTATAGGCCTCATCCTGCCAAAACGCATCAGCGCCCAGTCTGTACAATCGCAAAACGAGCGCTAACGCAATAATCCCCACAAGCCACAAACGCTCAGGGGATCCAAATACTTTACCTAACCAGGACGATATATTGCCGACACCAGTTCTAGACACAAGCTTTCTCCAAACCGCCTATATACGAATGGGCATAATCACATTCAAATAATTATCTTCCTCAGAATCTGAATGAGGTTTAATCAACCCTGGATTCTGTGAATCCTTCACATTAAAACTGACTTTTTCTTCTTCGATACGACGCACCACATCGATGATAAAGTCCGGATTGAACGCGACCTCAACAGGGTCTCCCTCATATTCCACACTTATTTCCTCTTGGTATTCCCCAACTTCTGGAGTTACCACTTTCAATGTCATTTCGCCCTTATCCAAAGCAAACCGCACCGAGTTCCATTTATCGTTCGTCATCGTCCGTGTGCGCCGCACCGCCTCCAAAAACTGACCGGTGTCAATTAACGCCTCCTTATCATGGCGCTTAGGCACAACCGCATCATACTGAGGAAATGTCCCCTCAATAAGCGCGGTAACCAAGCGACTCGAATCAAACGCGAAGCCGGCGTGTGTCTCATCTATATAGACTTCCACCTCGCCTTCATCACTCAATAGCCGCTCAAGTTCCTGTATCATTTTACCTGGTATAATGACTGAGTGATTCAACTCTTCGGACACATTCTGTTCGTCCACACACACGCTCATTCGACGGCTGTCCGTCGCCACAGCCACGACTTTTCCATTACCAATTTCACATAATAGTCCAGTAAGCGTATAGCGAGCCTGGTCCTTTGAGATTGCAAACGAAGTCTTGGTAAACAACCGCTTGAGCGCGCGCTGATTAAGAATCAACGGATCAACATTATCGAATTTCCGCACGGGGGGAAACTCATCCGGCGCCATGCTGTACAACTTCGTGCGAATGCGCCCACATTCCAAGTTGACGACATTACTATCACTCAACTCGATACGTATGGCTTGGTCCGGCAGTTCTCCCGTAATCGAGGCCAGCCGTTGGGAGGCCACCGTCAGTGATCCAGCTTCCTCCACTGTGCAAGGCGTTTGGCATTCTATCCCCACTTTAAGGTCTGTAGCAGACACCCGCAAGATGCCATCACTTTCGGCCTCAAGAAGGAGGTGCGACAGAATAGGCAAAGCCGAACGTGGGGGCACCACGCTTTTAACTTTATTTATAGCTTCAAGAAGATTTTGCCTAGATATTTCAATTTTCATCGGTTAAGCGCTCCATTTGAAAGCGGTTGAAATGTTTACCTGGAGTGAAGGATTGGATTGTCTAGAATACAGCACTCACCGTAGTGGGCCTTGTGGAAGTTGTGGAGAACGTCGTAAGCCTTTGTATGATATGGACTTAGAGTTATGAAAAGCCGGTGGATAACATGTTCTTTTTGTTCAGTCATTTCACAAAGGTTAAGAGTTGGTTCCGCTGCAAGCCGAGGCGTGGCCTGCAGCGGTGGAAAACCGTTAGGAGTTTCCACTATTCCATCCGAGGTTATCCCCAACGGCGTGATGTCGAGAGGTTCCACGGGTGAATATGAAATTATCCACAACGGAATTCCTTGCCAGAGCGCACCAAAACGCCCGGGTGTGGAAGATTGCCCACCGGCCGTGGAACATCCGGCGCTTACCTCCGCATGGGGTTGGTTCGTGCAAACATGAAAAACCATAAGTTGTTGTCACACAACGGTTTACGTATTTTGCCCAACGATGGCGTGTTGGGGGGAACAACGGGATAAGTTCAAGATTTTCAATGCTTTACATGTGATGGAGCGGGGAAGATTGGTTGTCAGCCGATTGGAGTTTCCAGTAATTCTCCACAACTTATCCACATGGGCTGACAATACAAGCCCACTCTCCCCTATAAAGGCTCCATGCTAGCAAAGCAGCCGGTTAAATACAAGACTTTGCTAATGTCGAGCAAATGCGGGGGCTGCGGGGTCTAGTCTTCCATCGCGGAAGCCCCGTTTTGGTGTATAAGACCCCGGTAATTCGACAGCGTGGGCAGGGATTGGCTATACTTTCCCGTAGTGACATTGCCACTCCTGTTGAGATCTTCTTTTCATGCCTATGGAACTGCCAACACTCGACGCCGTTTCATCTATTTTACGTTATATTCGTGAGGAGCAGCACTATTGCTTTGAAGCGGTGGGGTTGTGGGGATCCGCCAAGACGCTTCTCGCGGTGCAGCTCGCCCAAGCCCTGGAGCGGCCACTGCTGATCGTCACACGGGGCCGGATCGAAGCCGAAGCGGTCCATGAAGATCTCATGAGCTTCGCTGGGGCCGAGCAGGCAATGCACCTGCCCGCATGGGAAGTGTTGCCCACCGACGTCATGGCCCCCTCCGATGATATTGTCGCGGAGCGCATGCACACCCTGCAACGCCTGTCCGAGGGGTTTCAGGCCAGTGAAAGCCGGTACGCCGCCGCGCCGGTGCGGTCGCTTCTGCAATGCGTCATCCGCCGGGAACAGCTCGAATCCCAAACTATGCGCCTTGGCGTGGGCGACGAGTATGATCTCGAGGGGTTGGCGGAGCAGTTGGTGGGGTTAGGCTACAGCCGGGAGGTGATGGTCGAGCAACGGGGCCAACTCAGCGTGCGCGGGGGTATATTCGATGTATTCCCCGTATCGGCCGAGCTCCCGTACCGCATCGAGTTTTTCGGCGACGAGATCGAGTCCATCCGCCGTTTTGAGCCCGAGACGCAACGCAGCATCGAGCACACCGAATCCATCACGATTCTCCCGCGCTCCGAGAAAGCGCTGCTCACCAGTCAGGGACAGGATCCTGAAAATCTCGCGGTGATCACCGATTATTTGCCCGCGGATACGCTTATAGTCTTGGACGAGCCGATGGCGTTGCGGGAAGAGGCGGAACAACTTACCGAACAATTCGGCGATCGCCCCTTCTTCCTTTCGTGGGATGAAGTAGAAGAGCA
>JBKHFO010000030.1:0-22146 GCA_046540175.1 Candidatus Hydrogenedentota bacterium | reverse complement strand
CCATGTCAACGCCAAGCCCGGAGCCCACGCGCTCGCTCGCCTGGTCCAGCATGATGAGCACATCCGCCGTGCCCGTGGCCAGATCCAACACGCACAGGCCCTCGCCGGGGGGTAAATGCCGCGCAAGCCGCTTCCGCCATGCGACATCCCGCCCGCCAGACAGCAGCCGGTTGAGCAGGTCGTAGCGCGGCGCGATTCGATCGAACATGCGCCAGACCGTGTCCCGCGCGGGCTGCTGCGGGGTTTCTTGTCGCGAGGATTGGGCCGGGGAAGATGTGTCGTGTCTAGCGCTCACCGTGGCTCCCGCTCTCGGCGCTGTGAATGGAGGAAGACGTTCGTCAAGATGCCCCGCTCAAGGCGGGACGTCTATTCTAGGCAATGCCCGCCTAAGAACACAAACAACCACAGCGGCGACATACCGCGGTAGCCCCCAAAAACTGTCCCGTGGTAGACACACACATAGTGTGCCTGCATTGACAACAGGGGTCCGGGCTCGGTACGTTATTTAACAAGGAGGTACCTTACGTCATGTGTCAGAGCGATAACGATAACACGAGCTTCGAAGCTATCCGGAGTGGCAAGCTGCCCGGGTCGGAACTTGTTATTGGCTTAGTTGGAGCCGTAGGGGCCGACCTAACAGTGGTCGAGGAGCATCTCCAGGACTGTCTCGAGAAATACGGTTATTCTGTAGAGGGTCTCCGAGTGTCAGATTTACTTGAAGACATTGTCGATGTGCCCGATTATGACGTTGAGAACGAATACGCTCGTATTAACACCCTGATGACGGCTGGAAACGAGGCTCGGCGAGCATCAAATGAGAATGCCATACTAGCTTTGCGAGCGGTATACGAAATAGCGAGTTGGCGCGAAACTCAGCCCTGGCAAACAAATAGGTCCTTAAGACGTCCCGAAATAAAGGCCCTGATGACAACTGGTAACAAGACTCTGCTGGCGGCATTCCGCCCAACGAGTGGACGCGAAGAAGAAGGACCAACTAGACCCCGGCAAGCTTATGTTATCAGATCCCTAAAACGTCCTGAAGAAGTGAATGCCTTGCGCCGAATCTATGGAAATGGCTTTTTCTTGATTGGTGTGTATGTTGCTCCAGAGCAGCGTAGAGAGAATCTCATTCACCATAGTAATATGGCTCCTGAAGATGCTGACAAATTGATTAGTCGCGACGAAAAGGAAAGACTGCTATATGGTCAAAGGACGCGGGACACTTTTCATTTGAGCGATGTGTTTGTTCATTTATCTGAGACAGATTATACTGCTCATGCTGCGTTACAACGTTTTATCGATATCGTATTTTCTTATCCATATAAGACGCCGCTTTTTGATGAGTATGCTATGTTCTTGGCCTTCGCGGCCGCCACTCGTTCGGCAGATCTCTCTCGGCAGATTGGCGCGGTAATTGCCCGAGGAACCGATATTCTGGCGACAGGAGCAAACGAATGCCCGCAAGCGGCGGGTGGAACGTATTGGCCGACGATAAGTTGCGGTGATGTGGTAGACAGCGATAAGGGAAGGGACTACAAGCGAGGCTATGATAGTAACGATTTGTCGAAGAACGCCATAATACAAGATGCTGTTGAAGCTATCAAGACTCGCTTTGAGCAAGAGGGCAAACTAACGGACGAAGAACTGCTCAGGAGAGCGCTGGAATCAAGCGCAGTGGATGACATTACGGAATATGGGCGCGCTGTTCACGCGGAGATGGATGCCTTGTTGACTTGTGCGCGCAACAATATCAGCTCTCAAGACGCCATATTATATACAACAACCTTTCCTTGCCACAATTGCGCGAAACACATTATTGCTTCTGGTATACGCCGCGTAGTCTATATAGAGCCGTATCCCAAAAGTAAGGCCCTCGAGTTCCATGATGAAGCAGTTGTCTCTGGTTTTACCGAGGACGCATCTGGCGCAGAAGATGGCTCACGGGTCGTATTCCAGCCGTTTGTTGGAATCGGACCAAGGCGATTCTTCGATTTGTTCTCCATGACACATGGTTCGGGATTTCCGTTGGAACGCAAGGATAAATCCACGGGCAAAATCTTGAAGTTTGACCCGGAGAACGCAACGCCCCGCTTACCTATGTTGCCCTGGAATTATCTGCAGCGAGAGGGTTTCGCAAGTAGTATAGTGAAGACACATCTAAAAGAGAAGGAGATAGAACGAGATGAGTACTGCACGGAAGAGCAAGGTGAAGCAACTCAAAGCGACGCCGGAGCAACGGAAAAAGGCGATGCAAAGGGCGGATGAGAACCTCCGCACAGCAGCAAAGTGGAAGGATCCCCGTGCGCCCAAGCGACATAATGTTCAGACAAACGAGTTAACGCAGCCGCTTTCAGATAAGACGACTGAGCGATAGGTCTCGGTCTTGGCGGTAATTTGCAATTCAACGGCGGGCCTACACGGGGCCTAGGTCAACCACATCACGCTTCGGGCTTCAGGGCAACAGCAAAAAGGGGACGTCAGAGGGACACGGAGTGGAAACCGCCCGCTCAACCTCTACTCGCCCAGAGACCGCCAGGCCCCTCCTTGGGGCAACTTGCCGGGATTCGCCGATCGCCGGCTTCCGCGCAGAAGCGCCCAAACGGCGGTCACAAGCAGGAGGAACGCAGCCACGTAGGGAAAGGATGGCGGGCCGTAATCCAGCACCCGTTCGGCCGGTTCGGCCACGGGGAGGACGTCACCCGTGCGTCTGCCCAGGGTTGCGCCGGGGGCCGGCGCCTCAAAGCGGACGGCTTCCTCGATCCCGGGGAGCCCTTGCGCGGTCTCGACGGGGCCGGTCCGGAAGTACTGTTGAGCCAGTTCGAAGCGGCCGTAGGGGTCAAAGACGCCCGTGACGCCGGTGTTGCCCACGTGAACAAGCGGCAAGCGCGTCTCGACGGCCCGGAGCCGGGCGATATCCAGCTCTTGTTCGGGGGCCGCGCTCGCGCCGAACCAGCCCAAGTTGGTTATGACCACCAGAAAATCCGCGCCCTCGTTTCGCAACGTCTCGGCCATGGGAGCAAAAAGGACTTCGAAACAGATAAGGGGCCCAAAAGCGCGTTCGCCTGCTTCCATGACCTTGAGTTCATCGCCGGGATGGAGTTCCCCGATAGCGAGGACGAACTGGCCCACGAAGGGAAGGTAATCGCCGAGCGGCACGTATTCGCCAAACGGCGTCAGGTGGACCTTATCGTAAATGGCCTTCGGAAATCCTTCCGCATCAAGCAAATGGCTGGAGTTGTACGCATTGCCGGTTGCGGGATCCAGCCGTTGCGCGCCGGTGAAGAGCGGCGCATCGGTATCATCGGCAAATTCTTGCAGGAGCCGCCCAATACCAGGCTCCAAGCTAATCCGCGGCTCCTCGTCCTCACTCTGGCGAATGAACGGCGGCATAATCAGCGCCTCGGGCCACACGAACAGATCGGGGGATGAGTCCGCCGCCAAGGCCCGGCTGGCGTTCGCGCTAATCTCAACCATCGCCCCGTGGAATTGGGGGTCCCATTTCATTTGCTGGGAAAAATTGGGCTGCACCACCGCCGTTTCGTACGGTTCTTCTCCATAGCGGGCTTCATCTAGCCACATGTACCCCGCCCCCTGGGCCGCCACGATGAGCGCCAGACTTCCCGCCGCCAGCCAGGCCTTCCGCCTTCCTTCCCGCGCAACCCAAGCCGCGGCGAGCCCGGCGTTCGCGGCGGCGATCCCGAAAGCTATGAACAGCCCCCCGCCAACGGCGGCCCACTGCAACACGGCCAGATTCGGCCCTTGGCTATGAGCCAGAGCGCTCCAGCCAAACCCTGTGAAAAGCGTCGCCTGAAGCTTCTCCATCACGGCCCACAGGGCGGGAAACGCGGCAAAAACTGCCACGCCAACCGGCAGCCGCGACTGAAGCCAACCCCACGCCGCCCCCGCCGCGGCCCAATACAGCGCCATGGTAAGCGAGAGGAGAACATACCCCGTGAGCGCCGCTCCTCCCGCCCAATAGACATTGGTTACGAGCCAGTGGAGCAAAATCAGATGAAACACAAGCCCGGCCAGGCAAAAGCGCCCGCTCGCGGCCTTCACGCCGGTGCGCCATGTGCTTGCCAGGAGGGGAACCAAGGCGGCCCAGGCCAGCCAGAAAAGGCTGAAACGGGGAAAGGCCAAGGCAAGCAACACGCCGGTGGATACGGCGGGAGCGTAAGCGCGGAATGGGGCGGCGATCATAGGTGCTATCTCTTCATCGGGTGATTTGCTTCAAGTAGGGGAAGTAACATGGGAGCGCAGAGTCCGTTCAGCCAAGCGTAAGGCTTTTCCGTTGCGTTGCCCGGCGCGGGGCGTGCCCGTTTTTCTCCATGATCGCCGGATAACAACGCTGAGCCAAAGAACGACATCCCCTTCAAAGGCGAAATTCTTCCAGGCAAAGCGGTCACATCGGGTGAGCCGTTATTCACCCAACAGGTGAGCGGACCAATTCCCCCTTCGAAAGAGGTGGCCCGAAGGGCCGGGGGATGTACACCACCTTAACTGGCTATCGGGTTTCTTGGCCTCTTTCCAAGACGCACGCGCCGGTTCCCTAACTAACCGGCGCGTGCGTCCAAAAGGTGCTCGGAACCCGCTTCACGCAAAACGCTCGAACGGGTTTTTTACTGTTGTAGGCTACGTTTCTCTTGATCGATTCGGTCCATGTACCGCCAACGCTCTGCTTGCCAGAACTCAAGCGCGCTTTCCGCAGGGGGATCCATGTCGCGCAAGTCAACAATCGTGGGCGACACAAACATCAGGAGATGCGTGCTTTCCGCCTCGGCGTCCCGCCCCCGGAAGGGGATTCCCAGTAGCGGCACACGGCCTATGACTGGCACCCGGCGCTCGGTCTGGCGCATGACGCGGTTCGACAGGCCGCCGATAACCAGGGTCTGGTTGTTCGGGACCACCACTTCCCCGCTCTGCGAACGCTCGGAGAAAACTGGCAAATCAACCCCGCGGACGTTTTCGAAACGAGCCACATCGCTAACACTAAGCTCCTCAATGTTGACCTGCACTTGGCTTTCGCTCAAAATCACCGGTTGCAACCGCAAGTCAACCCCAATGTTTTCCCATTGCACATTCATGATGGGCTGCTGTTTATTCCACTCCACCGACTGGAACGGCACCTCGCCGCCGGCATGAATGGTCGCCTGCGCTTGATCCTCTACCAGCAACTCCGGCTTGGAGATCAAGTCTAAGTCAGCCCGGCGTTCAAGCGAGCGAAAAACGCCTTCAAGCGTCCCGCGCCCTGCCTCGACGACACTAAAGGTCAGCCCGGCGCCGCGCTGGGTTTGCAACCCGTCGCCCAACCCCCCTTCGAGGTCGGGGCGCGCGGGCGTGCGCCCGCCTGGAGCAGGCAACGTCACGCGATGCTCTGGATCCTCGGGATCAAACGTCTCCGTCCCAATTCGCTCCACGCTTCCCGTTTGTTCCTCGCCGTCGATAGAGCGTCTGTAATCGAGGTTAGCCCCCAACTGGCGCAAACCATCTTCAGTGGTTTCGCTTATCCAGACCTGAATCTGAACCTGCCGGATGTCGATCGGCTCTGCATCGGGCTGAGATTCGGACTCGCCGTCTTCTTCGCCCTCCCCTTCCTCTTGCGCAACCCCTGCTGGAGCGGCCAAGAAGAGACACAGAATCAAAATCAAACTATACGCGGATACTTTGTTTAGCATAGGTAATCACATCCTTTTCCGGGCGGTATACCTCCGAGAGAACAGGATAGCTCCCTAATGGCTGTCCATTTCACCCGTGGCACACCATACTGCCCGCTCGGAACAGGTTCTACAGTAACATTCGCCACTTCCCGCCGCACGCCGGGTGGCCGGGCGGACATCTGGTCCATTTATTGCGCGAGGAGACGCTTTTCTTGGTCAATGCGATCCATATGACGCCAGCGCTCTTCCCGCCAAAAACTCAACGCGCTCTCGGCTTCCGGTCGAAGATCCCGGAGATCAACGATCGTAGGCGACACAAACATCAACAGATGGGTACTCTCAGCCTCGGCGTCCCGCGCACGGAAAGGGATGCCCAACAGCGGCACACGGCCCAAGATGGGCACGCGGCGTTCGGTTTGGCGGAGGACTCGGTTGGAGAGCCCTCCGATCACCAACGTCTGGCCGGTCGGCACAATAACCTGTCCACTTTGTGAGCGCTCGGAAAATACGGGCATGTCGACCCCGCGAATGTTATCGATGCGCACCACCTCTTTCACCCGAAGCCGCTCAAGATTCACCTGAACCATGCCGTTGGAAAGAATCACCGGCTGAAGGACCAGATCCACGCCAATGTTTTCCCACCGGACATTCATGATGGGGGCGGCGCCCTTGTATTCGATACCTTGGAAGGGAACTTCCCCCCCCGCATGGATCGAGGCCTGCTCTTGATCCACCACCACCAGTTCGGGTTTCGATATGAGGTCGATGTCCGTCCTGCGTTCCAGGGAGCGGAATACCCCTTCAAGCGTGCCGCGCCCAGCTTCTATGATGCTAAACGTCATCCCGGCGCCGCGCTGGGTTTGCACCCCGTCGCCCAACCCCCCTTCGAGATCGGGGCGCGCCGGTGTCCGGTTCCCTGGCGCGGGCAACGTCACCCGCTGCTCAAGATTTGACGGATCAAACGTCTGGGTTCCCACCCGTTCCAGGCTTCCGGTCTGTTCCTCGTCGTCAATAAACCGGCGGTAATCCAAGTTGGCGCCTAGTTGGCGCAAGCCATCCTCGGTGGTCTCGCTAATCCAGACTTGAATCTGAACTTGATCAATGCTCACTGGACCCGAATCGGGTTCCGGCGCGGGCGCTTCTTCTTCACCATCGGAAGCGTCAACGGCTGCTTCTTCCTCGGGCGCGGATTCCGCCTCTTCTTCCTGGGCCCACACCTCCGTGGGGCCGCCCAACAGGAAACCCAGCACAAAACCGAAGACCAACAAACGGTTCATGGGCACCTTCCGTCACCTCCGCCCACCCGCGCAAAGGAGTTCTCTATCACTACGCCATATGGGGACAATAGAACCCTGTAGTATAGTTCGTTTCACCCTTACCAATGTTCCTCATCGCCCCGGATGATGCCCTCGGCGAATCCTCGCGGCACGTCCCGCAACCCTTCCACGACATCACGGATCATATCCATCGTGCCCGAAGAGCTATCCTCTTCCTGAGCCATATCCCCGACATCCCCGAAACCGTGATCGGCCGCCACAGTGAATGCGGGCCGCCACGCCTCGGCCTTGATCATGAACACCAGCTCACGGCGCGATTCCTCGGCGGAGCGCCCCCCCAACAGGGAGGACACAGGCGAACCCACAACGCTGGTGTTCACAAAGTTGTCCGCGGCTTGCAGAGCCGTATCCTCGGCCTGCGTCAGCCACGGCACCGTGTCCACCTGCTTCGTCTTGACATTACGATACAATCCGCCCAACACGAGCACTTGGCCATCGCGCACCCACGCAGAAGTCGTGATGCTGCGCGAGATGAACTCCGGGGCGCTAATGGAGTTCCGCGCCAAGGAAAAGTCCCCGCCTTGCGCAAGCGTGTTATCCAAGGCCACCACGATGCGCTGGCCTTCCTCTTTCACGTCCGCCGTGACGTTCAACTTAATGTAGGTATCGTCGCGGCTCGTCCAATTATCGCCGTCATTGATCACTTCCGGCACGGATATATTCAAGGTTACCCCGGTGTCCCGGAAATCGGTAATCTGCACAGGGGTGTTGCCAACTACCACCGTGTTTTCATACGGAACCTGACGCACCGTTTTGACCTCGGTGGGATTCTCGGCCCCAACGCGCACCATGGCCCTCGGACGGGCAAGGATAAACGCCCGGTTCTCATCCACCAAAGCCTGCAACACCATTTCGATGTCGCCATAGTACGTGGTAAGCCGGTCCAAAAACACCGTGATCGCGGCGTCACGCGCGGGGAAGGTAATATCAGCGCTTTCGATTATCCCTTCCGTTCCCGACACGCGGCCTACCGGTTCACCCGCGTCCTGGTGTTGAAAATAGGCGCTCAGGCCCGTTTCCACCCCCTTCGTGCTCTGGAACTCAATGATCTTGGCCGTCACGTTGACCTGCTCGGGGGCTTGAGTCGAGGATTGGGCGGCAGCCGGCGGCGCCGCAAAACCCACGACAACCCCGCACACCAACGCCATGCCCCACTTTCCTATTGACATCTTCCGCATAATGAACCTCATCCTTCAAACGTACCCACGGCTTCGTGACGATGAATGTTTTCGATGGTGTCGAAGTCGCGGAATCGGACGCTAAACGGACGCCTTTCCCCCGCCCCCAGCCGGCCGATGTTCACCGTTTCAGTATCGTAAACCACGTTTCCAAAACCGTAAATCGTTACCCGCACTTGGACGCCATTCAGCGTACGATCACTCCGGTTGAGCGCTTGACCACTCACCACATAGTGCCGGTGTTCGCGCGTAAAAAGGTCGCGGCTCGCGCTGGGCCGGAAGGACTCCACATTGGTTATCACCAAGGGGCGATCCTCCACCTCCCGCTGCTGCACCTCCGCTGGCGTGAGCAGGGCCAATTCACCCTCCGGTTGAACCTCGACCCGCTTGGAAATCGGGGATTGCTCGGCATATGAAGGGTTTTCGGCGACGACCTCTTCGTAAATCTCGCCGGCCTCTTCATAGTCTCCCTTACGCCAGAGCAAATCGGCCAGTTCAAGCTTTTTACTCACATCCCCCGGATTATCCTCGACGTCAGCCCGTACTTCGGCGATACGCTCGTCCAATTCCTCTGAACTCGGAAATGTCGCTTCGTACTCTTCCTCAATCTGCGTCATGAGCCGCCGGGCTTCCGCCGCCCGCGGGCTATCCGGGGCCACCTGCAAATACTCACGAAGCATCTTCGCGGCATCGCGATAGTTCGAAATCCCGTAATAGCTCTGCCCCAGCAGATACCGCGCTTCCTTGGCCGCCTCGCCTCGCCGATACTTTTCCATCGTGTGCTGAAGCCTCGGAATGGCGGAGCCGTAGTCGCCCTCTTCCAGCATTTCGCGGGCTTGTTCAATTTCTCGCTCGGCGGCCCCATCGTCGGCCAGCGTCTGCCGTCCTCCGCGCGTTTCGGGGGACGTAGAGCGGGGACCGCTCACGCAACCGGCAGTCAACACCATTAGCAATACGGTCCCCACTCCAGCCAGAATCAAGGGCTTGAGTCGCAATTTGCTGTCTTTTACTATTCTCACCACAGTGCTCCGTTTTCGGGCTCTAAGACCCCTTGAAGCCGCGATTTCCAGTTACGTGTCATTCTTCCTCTATAGTAGAGACGACTTCTCCCGTGATATCTTCAACAGGGATGTCCTCGTCTACCTCGGCAAGATAGCCCTTCTTCGTTACGAGGTCATAGTCCTCTTCCTCGGTCACGCTGACCACCGCGTTCTCGGCGCGGGCGGAAGCCCTGTCCATTCCGATCCAGTACTCACCGGTCCCCTGATCAATATTCTTCCTTTGAATATCCTTGTACTCAGGGGTAGCCTTCACGACTTCCATGAAATCGATTTCCCCCGCCTTCTCGAAATCAGCAGGATTTCCTAAGTAGATCTTCTGATTGTCAATTTGGTCTTCCGGGATGGCGTGTTCCGCGTACGCGCCGGCGCCTATAAACAGCGCCAGCGCTGCTGCCGTCGTGATGTACATGACTTTTCGCATGGCCCTTACCTCCGCTGTAATTTTTGACTTTTGTTTTAACCAACTATTGCCGCACAGCCTATCCATGTGTGGGGCCTTTTATTCACGAAACTCGGCTATAGTATTCCTTTATTCCCTCTCAGGGGTACGCACCTCACTGTAGAAGCGCAAGGCGCCAAACCCCTTCACGTCTTTGATCCCCGTTCTTTTCGGGAAGTTCCCTATCGCTGGTAAAGGGAACACGACGCCATCTAGATGGGTTTATCCATAGGACGTGAAAAAAGTTTCATTGGGCCGCGCTAGGCGTCGACAGGGCCGCCAAATGCCAATTAGTCGCCCGCGGCCTCTCAGGGCCAGCCGAAATGTATCCAAAAGAGCACTACACTTGAAGTTTAAAATCGTTACGCATGTCATTGACCTCCTCCCTAGGATCCTGGGGATAGGGAACCCGGAAACGCCTCCCGCCCCAGTCAACAAGGCGGCCGAAGGCGGCGTTATACACGCATATAGCCTAATCAGAGCACCGCAGGCCCGGATCAAGAAGGCTTTATCGGCCTTTGACGCGAGAATCTTTAGCTGTATTCAATGTCGCTGACTCTTGGCGCAGCGGCGGCGAAGCGTAGCGGTTGGGTCAGCGAGGCCTTTTTGTTTTGCGGGCGTAACCAACAAGTCCCGAAATGCGCGCGTGACAGCCTGCCCCGCCGGCTCTGGCTAGCTTCCGGCTTCAGACGCGAATACACAGGGAGATCAAGGGGGGATTGGGCTGAGTTGTCCGGCGAGTAGCGCGCGCCTCGCTTGTTGTGGTTTTCTCCTATTCTAGGCTAGAATGGCGCGTGCTTGAGTGGCTTGCACAACGGAAGAAGAGGTCCGTCTTGTCGCCAAAACCGATTCCAATACCGGATATTTCGAGCACTATCCAGCGATTCTCAACACGATTTATCCTCGATCAGGGGATTTCTGCAAGCCGCTGGCTTGTAAACACAATGGCGGCACAGTAAGGAAGGGTTAAGGGATGTCCTGTTTTATTGCACGTTGGTGCGCGGTTTTCACCCCAAGAGAGATGCGCAAACCGCTTCACGAGCGCTTCGTTGCCAGCGCGGCGCTTATATGTTTGCTCGCGTTGGGAGTGGGCGGGGTAAACCATGCCAGCGCTGAGGAGGCAGCGGGGGGCGCGGAACTACAACCGGTTAGACCGGCCCTAGAGGAACTCGACTCCTCCGCCGAGACTGAGCAGGCGAGGCAGATTTGGGTAACTCCGGGTGACGCCATGGGGGAACCGGGAACCGAGGTGATTGTCGAACACCAGGACCGGTACCCAGCCAGCGAGCCCATTATGTGGACGTGCCACGTGGCGAGCGAGGCCGTTTTCCGCGACACCGAGGTCCAGCTTGAAATAATGAATCGCGAGGATGAACCCGTGTTGCGCGGGGCGGTTTCTTTTCAGCGGCGGGAGGGCCGCAACCCTACGCGGTTCCGTTGGGACCCCCGTGATTTGGAGCCGGGCGTTTATACCGCGCGCGTCACGCTCGCCCCCCGCCCTGGCGCGGCCGAGGCGTGGCAAGAACTGACGCTGTTTCATTACGCTCCTCCCGAAATCGCGGCCGGTCTGGCGGCAGGTCGGGAGGCAGTAGGTGACCTTCACGAACATGTGGAGGCCATGGCCGCCCAGCCAGGCGCTTACCCTTACGCCCGCATGCGCCTAGCGCTGCTTGAGGAATTCGCCGAGTACGGCCAGCAACGGCTGGACGCTGGCGACAACCCATACGGGGCCTACATTTTGGACTATCTCGAACACGGGATTGAGCGTGTCCGCGGCCGGCTCCTTTTCAGTACGTTAAGCCCAGAACACACTCGGCCGGCGCCGCTCCTAGCCGAACTCGGCCCACGGCCCGTCAATGGCTATCTCGCACTCGACGGGGCGCCAGCCTTTCTTTTCGGCGCCGCTGGCGGCATCGAAATGGGCGAATCCCTTGATCAACTCACAGCGTACGGCTTCAACTTCGCCGCCTTGGAACTTGACGATCCCGGCGCAAGCGGACCTTCCACGGGCGAGGTGGAGCGGATTCGGGACCTGCTGGACAAGGCCCGCGCCGCCGATATAAACCTGTCACTTCGCCTTCCGCCCCCGTTCACCGAAGATGAAGACGGCGCGGAGATAGACGAATTCTCCGCCTCCACCCTCATCCGCCGAATCGAGGCGTGGCGGCGCTTGGGAACCGCTATTCGCAACGCGCCCGCGCTCGCCACGCTGGGGCTGCAATTCACGCCCCCGTTCGAGCCAGAGTCCAGCGAATTCCGGGAGGGGTTCCTGAACTATCTGGAAAGCGTGTACGAAGATCGCCACGAAGCCAACCGGGCCTGGCAAACGCGGTTACGCTCCATGGACGAAGTCGAACTGTGGTGGGACAGCGAGCGTTCCGTCTATCAATACGATCTCCAGACCTACTACCAGCAGCGGGTGTTCGATATGTTCGCCCAGCTCGAGCCCAGCGCCCGGGAGGTGTTTCCCGAGTCCGTGCTGGAGCTTACCCTGCCCAAAGAAGCCTTTACCGAAGGCGGCACGCGCAGAGGGCTTGACCGGGAAGCCCTCGGCCCCCTATTCGACGTGATGGGCGCGGAGGCCGCGAACAGGCTGGACCATTCCCGGTACGCCATGGAACACCCCGGTCCGCTGGCGCTGTATACCCTGCTGCGTTCGTTCGCGCCCACTCGCCCTCTCTTAAACCTTGAGCACTCCGTCTTGTCCTCGGAAGAGCCCTTGCGGGGCCGGCGCACGGCCCGTTACGCGCGCACCGTATTATGGGAAGGCGCCATGGCGGGATTAAGCGGCTCGGCGCTGACCGGGTGGGATCGCGAAGCTGGTTCCGGCGAATACGGCGTGGCGCAACGCCCCGATTTCCTTGAGGGCTATATTGCGGCCGGCATTGATTTAAACCGGCTGGGCCCTATCGTGGAAGCGTTTCGCTCGGCGCACGCCCCCGTGGCCATCCTCTGGAGCATGCCCAGCGCGATCTTCGATGACGGCTCCCCCTACCTTGAATCGGCCTTGCGCGCGCTGGAGGGCATCTCGTTCAGCGGGTACCATTTCCGGTTCATCTCCGAGGACCAATGCGCCGCGGGAGACCTCGACGACGTAGGCGTACTGGTCATCCCCCAAACGCTGGCGGTATCCGGGGAAGCGTTCGCGGCCATCAAGCAATATGTGGACGATGGGGGGATGGTCGTGCGGACAGGCACGCTCATCCCGTACGACGCGCAGGGGCAGGCGCAGCGGGATGTGCTTAGCCCAACGCGGCATACGCTGGCGTTGCGCGGGCAAGACACCCCCGCCAACTACTTACAGGCCATGGACGCCGCCTATTCCCAGGGCCACCTCCGCAACATCCCCCGGGCGACCAACCCCTTTGGGTATCCCTTGGAAGGGGTCCGAAGCCGGTTCATACGCCACGAAGGGCAACCCTACCTTTATCTCGTGAACCTGCGGCCCCAGCCGGTGCAGGCGCACATCTACGGACGATGGACAGGGGGCCGGGATCTCATTCGCGGCCGCGATGTCACGTTCCCCCGTCCCCTCCGGCCCTTGGAGCCCATGCTCATCCGCCTGGAAGACCGGCTCACGGTCCCCGAGGGGGCGGACGAAGAGATGGACGTCTGGCAAGAGGAACCCGCATTGGTCGGTACGCCCCTTGATGAGGAGGACCTGATGGACGAAGCGCCCTCAACGGATCTGCGGCCCGTCGGGCGGCGGGACTAGCACATGGGCTGGCGGTGGCGCTACTGCAACGCGGCGTGGTACCATATAATCGTAGCAAGGAGTGAATTCAATGGCGATTCTTAACGTAACGCTTTACCCCGACGAACCATTGGTCTCGGTTGCGGACCCTATCCCTTCGGTTACGCCGAAAATCATGAAATTGGCGAACGACATGTTCGACACCATGCTCGAATACGAGGGCGTAGGGCTCGCCGCGCCGCAAGTCGGGGTGTCAAAACGAATCTTTGTGCTTTGTGAACCTGAGCAAGCCCAACAGATGTGCCTTATCAACCCCGTCATTATGGAATCGGATGGCCGGGAAGTAGGCGAGGAAGGCTGCCTGAGTCTTCCCAGCATTTACGCCGAAGTTCCCCGGGCCGCGCGGCTGCGTGTGCAAGCCATCAACGAAAAGGGCGAACATCTCGACTTTCGTGCGAAGGGGTTATTGGCCCGTATCATCCAACATGAACTTGACCATCTCAACGGGGTGATCTTTCTGGATCGCGTCGACTTACTGACCCGGCAGGATAAGCTCACGGAATGGGAAGCATGCCGGCAACGCCATTTCGAGACTGTCAAGGAGCGGTAGTCTCGCGCCCCGCGCAATGAAATGCTCCACGGCACGCCCCAGCCCGGTCCCAAGTCACGGAGCGGGATGCGGCGCAACCTGAAGCGGTCACGATGTTTTTCGCCTCGACCCCCCACAAAACGCCATCCCAATGCTCGTAAACGCGCCATCCATGGAACAGCTGGTGGAAGCCTTGCGCTGCCTGCCGGGGGTGGGCAAACGCTCGGCTGAACGCTTGGCCCTGCACCTGTTGAGCGCGCCCGCCGAAGAAGCCGAACGCCTCAGCGAAGCCATCAAGACCGCTCGGGCGCGCATCCGGACGTGTTCCATTTGCTGCGATCTCACGGAATCCGACCCGTGCGCCGTGTGCGCCAGCAACCGGCGGGACCACGGCGTAATCTGCGTGGTCGAACGCCCCGCTGGAACCATCGCCATTGAGCGCGGAGGCGGATTCAACGGCCTTTATCATGTATTGCATGGCGCGCTGAATCCATTGGAAGGCGTGGGACCGGCGGAACTTACCGTGAACCGTCTCATGGAGCGCGTGGAACAAGGGGATGTGCGGGAGATCATCGTGGCCACCAACGCCACCGCCGAAGGCGAAGCCACCGCCCTTTATCTCGGCCGTCAACTGGGGGCCAAGGGCGTCGCCGTGAGCCGGATCGCGCACGGCGTTCCCATGGGCGGCGGTCTCGAATACGCCGATGACGCCACCCTTTCCCATGCGCTCGAGGGGCGTATTCGCCTTTAGGCTGGAGGCGCCCCCTCCAACGACGCGAGCGCGGCGCCGAATGAATAATCGCACGCCTCGAAACGTCTTATTCAATAGCTTCAGCGGCTAGGTCTGGCAGGCGCTGAGGCGGCTAGCGCTACCTGTTGCCAGCTTGAATCAAGGTTCAGGGTATGCTATAAGAACGCACAGTTGAACCCAAAAGGCTGTGATTGCAATTGAGTTGCATGCCTGAAAACAAACCAAGTAGAGGATGAAAAGATGCATCAGAATACACCATTATGGAAAACCGCATTTTCTTTGGCCGCAGTCGCAGCGCTTTGCCTGTTTGGCGCGGGATTTTCACTTGCAGGTCACGCCCAAGAAGAAGAGGAAGAGGAAGGACCGCCCGAGGGGATGGAAGTGCTGGACTACGAACTGCCCGATCCTTCGTATTCGGGCTCGCCCCTCAACTATACGTCGCCCCGGCTCGAGCCTCTCTCCTGGCAAAAGCGGCCCGATGTCTACGTGCCCGAAGGGGTGGAGAATGTGGCCTCTGAAAAGCCTGTAACGGCCAGCGCGGAACCCCGCTACAACGAGCTGGAAGACATCGTGAATGGCGACAAATCCTACGATCCCGATAATGTGGTTGAGCTTCCCGATGAACCCCAATGGATCCAGATTGACCTGGAGGAGGAATATGACATCTACGCCATCCTCTTCTGGCAGTTCTTCGAGTCCGAGCGGGTGTATTTCGACGTCGTGGTTCAGGTCTCCAACGACCCCGAGTTTGAAGACGACGTGACCACCCTGTTCAATAACGATTACGCCAATAATCTTGGCTTCGGGGAAGGCGAGGATCCCGAGTACATCACCACGCATCAGGGCCGGCTGGTCGAGGCGGACGGCGTAGAGGCGCGTTACGTGCGGCTCTGGAGCAACGGGAACGATTGGAACAACCGCAACCACTGGATTGAAGTAGAGGTTTACGGGAAGTCCTCGTAACCCGGCACAGGTCAACACCTCCTCTCTTCGCCAAGCCCCGCCGTTAGGTCAGTAATGGCGGGGCTTGGGCTTTTCTTGTCCGCGCCTTCTCATCGCCCGCCGCTTCGCAAGAGCATTCAATCATACGCCGGTATCCGCCGTGGCGAGGCTCCTGCCCCACTGTATTATCTACACCATTGAATGAACGGTGTATCGTGCTTCCCCGCAAGCTCCTCTTATGTTTGCACAACAACTTAGGGTATGGTACGATAATCTTAGAGTACATAGTATCGTAGTGGAGGCTTCGGCGCCGGGGTGGCAGGGCCGATTAGGCCTTATCCCCCCTGCGGACAAAAGAAGGCCAACCGTAAACAAGCAGCAGCGGCAGTTGCCAAAAGCAAAGGAAAGGATCGCGGAGTATGCATCAGAATACGACAATGCGAAACAAAACATCTTGGTGGGGCGCTGCGTTAACCGCCATGCTCGTGTGCGCTGTCGGCGCGGGATTCTCATTCCCGGCGCCTGCGCAGGAGTCTGAGGAGGAGTCTGAAGAACCCGAAGAAGGGATGGTGGAACTGGACTACGAACTGCCCGACCCGTCCTATTCGGGCTCCCCTCTTCAATACACCTCAGAACGGCTCGAGCCTTTGTCCTGGGAGGACCGGGATCCCATCCATGTGCCTGAAGGGGTGGAAAACGTGGCCCGCGACAAGCCTGTAAGCGCGAGCGCGGATCCCCGGTTTAATGAACTGGAGGACCTCGTAAACGGCGAGAAGGCCTACGACCCCGACCAAGTCGTTGAGTTGCCTGAGGAACCCCAATGGATCCAGATCGACCTGGAGGATGAGCACGAAATATATGCCATCCTGTTCTGGCAGTTCTTCGAGTCGGAGCGCGTGTATTTCGACGTGGTGGTGCAGGTCTCCAATGATCCCGAGTTTGAAGAGGATGTAACCACGTTGTTCAACAACGATTACGCCGACAACTTGGGCTTTGGCGAAGGCGAGGATCCCGAGTTCATCACCACGCACCAGGGCCGGCTCGTGGAAGCAGACGGCGTGGAAGCGCGCTATGTGCGTCTCTGGAGCAATGGCAACAATTGGAACGATCGCAACCACTGGATTGAAGTAGAAGTTTACGGGAAACCTTCGTAACGAAGACTCCCCGTGAAAGACCGGCTAGTCTTGTTGGGAAGCGCGAACAAGACTGGCATAATGTAGGGACCGCCCTTCTCAACGCGGAGAGGGTGGTCCCATTTCTTTGTACAAGGGCCTTACATCTGTTTAAGGGAAAAGACTCATGACGAAAATGTACTTCTGGGCCGCGCTTGGCGCCTTCGCCGCCGTGCTTGCGATTGCGGCTGGTTTCCGCCTCATCGATCTTGACGAGCGGCCCTTTCATGGGGACGAAGCCAATCAAGCCCACAAGGCGGGCGTTCTGTTGGAGGAAGGGGAGTACCGCTACGATCCCGAGGAGCACCACGGGCCTACGCTCTACTATTTCAGTCTTCCGTTCCTATGGGCAAGCGGCGCTTCGACGTTCGCCGAGACGGACGAGACCACCTTCAGGCTGCTGCCGGTGGTCTTCAGTATCGCGCTGGTCCTGCTTGTATGGCCCTTCGGCTCCTATGTTGGGCGGTGGGAACTGTTATTCGCGGGGCTTCTCGTGGCCATCTCGCCCTCGCTGGCGTACTACGGCCGCTACTTCATCCAAGAAACGCTGCTCGTGTTCTTCACCTTCGCCGCCATCCTTTCGGGCTGGCGCTATCTACAAGGCCCTTCCTGGCCCTGGGCGCTTCTCACAGGGGTGTGCCTGGGCTTGATGCACGCCACCAAGGAAACCTGTCTCCTTCTCTACGGCGCCATGGCGCTCGGCGCAGCGGGATGCTGGTTGTGGAACCGCCTGGATCAAAGGGCGCCATGCGAAGGCCCCGCCACGCTATCCACGCTGTCGAAGAAACACGTGGCCCTTATTGTGGGAGCGGGCTTGGTGGTGTCCGTGGTGCTGTTCTCATCGTTCTTCACTCATTGGCAAGGTCCATTGGATTGTATCCTAACCTACACGCATTACATGGACCGGGCCGAAGGCGCCGCGATTCACGAGCATCCCTGGCATTTCTATTGGAATATGCTGCTTTACTGGAGTGAACCCCGGGCGCCTGTATGGTCGGAAGGCCTGATCGTGGGCCTGGCAGTGCTGGGCGTGGGCGCCGCCGTCTTTCCCTATCGGAAAGACAACGGACTGCATTTGCTCCGGTTCTTGGCGCTGTTTACGCTGATCACGGCCCTTGTACTCACTATCATCCCGTACAAGACCCCATGGAACATGCTCACCTTCGTGTATGGAATGGCGTTGCTGGCGGGACCAGGGTTCTTCGCCGCCTTGCGCTGGCTCCGCCATTGGAGCTTGCAGGGAATCCTTATCGTGGCTGTGGCCGCCGCAACGGTACAGCTCGGCATGCAAGCCCACCGCACCGTCTTCGAGTACGCCGCGGATTACGAAAACCCGTACGCCTATGGCCACACCACGGGACAGATCAGCCGGCTTGTGGACAGCATGGAGGACCTTGCGGCCGCCGCGCCGGACGGCAAGGACACCGTCATCTTCGTCATTGAGCCCGAGGGCGACTATTGGCCCTTGCCCTGGTATCTGCGCGAGTTCCCCAACGTGGGGTATTTTGACGACGTTCCGGATAGGATTGATGTCCCGATCATTATAACGAAACCGGAATTCGGGCGGTCCATCGAGGAATTCCTGGGCGGCGAATACCGCACGCAAATGCACGGCCTGCGGCCCGGCGTGTCGTTGCTAATGTTCGTCGAGGACGATCTCTGGGAAGCCTTTTTGGAACAGCGCCGGTGACAACGGTAACGGCTCAAGGAACCGCGGACAAGCGCCCCAAGCGGCTCTCCGCGGTTCCTCTCCGCCGCCGCGCCTCGTTTTTTTGCCGAGCTGAAAGACCCTCGTAGGGCGCCCTAAATCTGTGGGCAGTGCGGCCTTATCTTGTTAATCCCGTAAATCCTGTCCATTGCTCCTAATCGCCGGATGAGGAGCCTGCCCCGGGGGAGAACATCCCCCTTGATCCCCCTTCAAAGGGGGAATTGTGCGTGAAAGCCGGCAAGATGCCGGCGTTAGCGGGCATCCAAAAACTTAGGGCGGACTAAGTACTGGTAGGCTACCCAGCTTAAACTTGTTGATCGGAGGTGGCATAGCCTTCTAGGCCATGAATCACGGGCTGGAAGCCCGCGCCATGTCACGGCCAAGACAAACCGAATTAGGATCGCACACTCCTAATCGTCATCCCCGCGCAAGGGACTTTCCAAAAACTCCCGCACGGGTTAGTTTGCTCCACGAAATGGACCAAAATGGCCTCGAAATTGGGGTTTAGCGAGCGTGTTTTTCGGGATGAGCGAGTTTTTGGAAATCCCCGCAAGGGGGGATCCAAGTCCTGAGAGCGGCACGCGCCGTGTGGATCCCCGTTTGCGCGGGGATGACGGTGAGGGCGCTTCTCATGCATGACGCATCTGCCAAAAACTCGCCGGCAGAGGTCGCAGCACCCGTGTGCGCCAAGGTTTCCGGGGATATTTCCCGGATGCTATCGCACGCGGGCTCAACTCCCCGCCTACCATCTGTCACCCCTACGAGATGGATTTATCTGTGACACATGTAACGTTAAGCCAGACGCATCGGGGCATTCACGAATTTGACGAAGAGCCCGACTCCTCGGGTTGGGAGCTGTAGCCCATTTTAGAACCGTGGTCGAAGTAGTAGTTATTCTCGGGGCCGAACCAGCCGATGCCCCAGCGGCGGTTATTGCCGCCGTAGACGTTTTTCTTCGGTCCCCACTCCCAGCGTTCGCTTGAAATGTGGCCGTCGGCCCAGACCACATTGACGCGGCCGTTGTGCCTGAAGTGAAGGCTGGGGTTCATGAAGCCGAACTCGGGGTTGCCCTGGGGATGCTCCGGGCTGACGTAATGCGGCTGCTCCAGAAAGCCGTACTCGATGAGGTAGCCGTCTTGCGGCAAGGCGGCGTCGGCGAACATGATGGTTTCGGAAGGTTTCCGAATGTGGATGTCCATAACCGGGTGCTCCACGGCGCTTCGCCAGTTGAAAGCCGCGTAGTTCCCGCCGATATACGTGTGGTTGTAGCCGTACCCGCCGGTGCCCGATTCAAAAGCGTTCGCGACCTCGCCCGCCTCCTGGTATTCGAGGAAGACGGGGCACTCCTTGACGCGGGCGTCGGGCAAATACTCAGCCAACGGCCCCTTGTCGGGATCAAACTCGCTGGTTCCATCCGCTGTTTCGCGCACCCCGTGCCACCGGACGCGCCCGCCAAACCCCTCGTGAATATCGGGGGCGGCGGGCACGTAGCGGCCATTCCATTCGTTGGCATACATCGTGTTGGCGAGATAAAGCTGGCGGAGATTGCTGGCGCATTGCACGGACCGGGCCTGTTGGCGCGCGCGGGAAAGCGCAGGCAACAGGATCGCCGCAAGCAGCGCGATGATGCCAATGACAATGAGCAGTTCGATGAGGGTCATTCCGCGTTGATTATGCATGGCTCGGACCTCGGGAAACGCGCCGGACGCCCAATATGAGCAGGGCCCCGCCCACGAACAAGACGATGGCGGGAAGCGACAGCGGCGCCGGCGTGAAGCCCGTGCTGGAAAAGCTTCGCTCGCCAAGGGATTCGGCTTGCTCGCTGTCGCCGAAGGCGCGCACGGTGAATGTCTCGTCTTCCGCGGCCACCTCCACATGGAATGTGGCTTGCCCGCTGGAAAGCACGACTTGATGGCCGGGCTGGCTCTCGTCCGCGTCGCCCGAAACAATGATCGCCCTGTCCACGGCCACGGTAAGCAATGTTCCGTCGCGCACGCTATTGCCGTAGCTATCGGTTACCGGTCCCACCGTAACGGGAATGGTGACCGGGTCCTCGCCCTCTGGCGAGCCCACACGCAACGGGGCTGGAGGAGCGGGCGGCCCTGGCTCGACGAGATACTCCAATGCCCCGTATGCCGAGCCTTCCACCGAAGAGGCGCTGAGGAAAACACCCCCAGCCACGGCGCCTGGCTGGACACTGAACTCGATGCGCCCGTCGTCGCTGGCGATCTGGACGCCTTCCCGCCCGGTATCCGCGTCGGACGAGACGATCTCGCCGCTGGTCGTCGCCACCGTGAACAAGGCGCCGTCGCTTACGGGGCCGCCCTCGCCGTCCAGGATTTCGTCCGACGTGATGGTGACCGTGGCTTCGGGATCCGCGGGCATGGCCTCGGGGGGATCCGCGCTCAGCACGATTTCGCCTTCGGGACCGGGCGTGTCGGTGGCCCCCTCGCCCTCCGGGGCGGCGAGAATGTAGGTCCCCGGATACCGGCTTCGGAAGCTGACGGTGCGGGGCCCGGGATTCACTTCAACATCCGTGATGTCTTCCGCCACGTACTGACCGTTGCCGTGCCGGAAGGGCCGCAACGCGTCCTCTTCGAGTCCCTGAATGTCTGATGCCCGATAGGCAATCGTGAACCGGGCAGGCTCGATGCCGGCCTCCACGAAATCGGGTTCGCTCGATTCGAACACGCGCACGGCCTCACTCTTCACATAGCCGTCCTCCGGCAACGCCCCGCCGGGATCGTCCGCCGCGCGGATGTCCACGATGACGTTGAACGCGCGATCATCCTCGGTCCGGTCTTCCCCTGCATGAAGGCGGATCCGGTTACCGTCCGCGTCTTCCGCCTCGCCCAAGACGGTCCCTGGGCTGCTTCCCCCCTCGATGGCGGGAATCTCCAGCGGCAGGACCGTGTTCTCGGGACGCTCGGGATCCGCGCCCACGTAACGCTCCCATGCGTCGAGGATGCCGTTGCCGCTGGTGTCCACATCCGGCGCGACGTCGCCCACGGCCATAATCTCGGACGAGGAGGTCCCGAGCATTCCCATCTCGCGATCCACCAGCGTCGTAAGCCGGATGTATTGGAATTCGGTGATGCCGGCCGGTTCACCGTTGGCGTCCACGGCCCATTCAATCGCGAAGGCGTCGCCCCCGCCGGCCCGGGGCGTATGCTGCACGCGCAAGGGATCGGAGGGCCGCACGTAGTTATCGAGATACGGCTGCATGGTAGGCGACAACTTGGCGTACCCCCAGTTGTACTGGATATCATCCGTATCCGGATCGCCATCCGTCGCGTTCGGGTTATGGATGCTGCCCGCCAGCAGTTCGGGATCATCCTCATTGGTGAAGCCTGGCGGCTCCTCAACCCGCGGGAACGGCTCCGGCTCAAATCCCCGGCTTCCCGGGATGAGATACCAAGGGCCATCGGGATCCTGTGCTATCTCCACGATGGCCGGTTCTTGATAACGCCGTTGGGGATTGCCGCCCACCCAGAACGCGTTGGACCACACGATGAAATCGAGCCCCATGGGATTGTCGGGGTCCTGCGTGACGGGATTCGCCATGCGCAGGGTGATGCTGCCCCCGGCGGCCCCGAGACTGACGATGGTGTCGTTGTT
>JBKHFO010000029.1:0-22190 GCA_046540175.1 Candidatus Hydrogenedentota bacterium | reverse complement strand
GTGGGACCCGCTGGCGGCGAACCAGCACCAGCCTCCGGGTGAGCAGGCTGCGCCGCCAAGCTCTCACGAATCTCCGCTCCGAGCGACTTCAGCGATTCGTTCATCGCCCCTTGAACGCTCTCACGCAGCACCCCCGCAAGCTCGTCCGTCGAAGGACCCGTTGGCGGCGAACCAGCACCAGCCTCCGGGTGAGCAGGTTGCGCCGCCAGGCTCTCGCGGATCTCGGCCCCCAACGCCTTTAGGGACTTGCTCATTGCCCCCTCTACGCCTTCCCGGATGGCCATCGTCATCTCTTTCCGGGAAGGTCCAGCAGCGCAGGAGCCTGTTTGCTGTCCAGTTTGTAGAGCCCCATCACCCGGTTCGGCATCTTCCGCCTCAACTGACGGCGGGGGAGCCGTCTGCTCTTGTGCTTTCTTGCGCTCCTGTTCCTCCACCAGCGCAGTGAGGGTATCGCCCGGATCCTGCTTGGGTTTGCGGGATTCGCCGGTTTCCGTTTGAGCCTGACTTAAGAGATCGGCGACAGCCTTATTGAGCGCTTCCTCCTCTCCCTCCTGCCCATCCCCTGAAGCCTGTTTCTCCGGAGGATCGCCGCCGTCGGGAACGGAGGCCTCCCGGCTGCTCAAGCCGAGGCTCTTAGCTGTCATTTCTTTTGGTTCGCCCGCCTCGCCGTCCGCAAATAGGCGCTTGGCCACCGTGTCGAAATGATCCCAGTCGCACAGAATCGGTTTCAGGCGCAGATCTGGACACGCTTCGCGAACGCTGTCCAGGGCGTTCGCGTCCAGCGGATCCACCATGGCCACCGTAAGGATGCGGCCCATCTTATCGATCGGAAGAAGCCGGTACTGCAGACAGGTTTCTTGGGGAATGAGCGCTAAGAGGTCCTTGCTGATCTCGTAATCCAGCAAGCTGATGTAGGGGATCTTACACTGTTTGACGAGAAAGGATATCAGGGTCCGCTGATCCACATAGCCCAGTTCCACCAGGGCTTGGCCGATAAATCCGCCTTTCTCTTCTTTCGCCCGAACGGCTTCATCGAGTTGCTCTTGGCTGATGACTCCTTCATCCAACAGCATTTCGCCCAAGCGGCGGCGGTCCGGATTGGACGCAGATGAAGAAGGTGGAGCAGATGACGAGGCGGGGGGCGTGGCGGAGGGCTCAGCCACCCGCCCATGCTCTTCTTCTCTCTTATCCTTGCGCCAACCCAACATGATGTACCCTTCCCGATGGTATACTTTCCTTGATTAGGGAGCAAGTTAGGCGCCAGAAAATGGAAGGATACAAAGTATGTATTACTCGTAATATGGCTTGCGTTTGTAAAACGAAACCACGTTTTCCGGCAATGTTTGACACTTTGTGTCAGTTTTTGGCGCCCCCGCCTTCGCCAAACAAGAGAATGCCAAGATCTCAGCAACACCGTTTCAACTTTGGCGTCCCCAAAAGGGGGACAACGCGTCAATTTTCGACACGCCGCTCAATACACTTTACCCACTTATCTTCTGCTCTGTGCATACCAGGGGACGCGTTGGCGTGAGTGGTTCGCATTGCGTCTGGGGGGCCGGGAAAGCTACAGTACGGGGCGTACTAGAGGCCACCTCACTCGGAGATGCATCGCATCATGACTCCTTCTGAAACGCAATCGCATATGTTGGAAGACCCCCCGGCGGAATCCGCCGCCGTAGCGGGGGCGAGCTTTATCGAGCGCGCCCGGCCGCAATGGGAGGAACTCGAGGAGTTGCTCGCCCGCGCCCGGCGGCGGGGACTGAAGCGTCTGTCGGCGGACGAATTGAGCCGCTTGGATCGCTTGTACCGCCTTTGCACGATTCATCTGGCCCAAGTCCAGACCCGGGGCCGGGATCCGAACCTTACGGCGTATCTCAATACGCTCGTGGCGCGCGCCCACAGTTTCGTGTATATCTCGCCTCGGCCCAATCCCTTGAAGCGGGTCTTGAATTTCTATGTCACGGGGTTCGCCCGGACCGTGGCGCGCACCTGGCTCTATCACGCGGTGGCGCTGGTCTTGCTGCTTATCGGGGTGGTGGCGGGCCATTTCGCGACGGAGCTTGAACCGAGAGCGCGCTACGCGTTGATGATGCCCGGCGACGTGCGCCTGCCGGGCTCCACCCCGGAACAGTTGCAGGAAATGCTACTGGCGGGGCGGGATATGCCGTTGGAGGCCAAGTTCGCATTTACCACCCAGCTCTTCGCCCACAACACGCAGGTGGGCTGGAACGCCTTCGTGGCGGGCATTCTCGTCGGCGTGCCCACCGTGCTGATACTCGTGTATAACGGCGGCATCCTGGGGGCTTTCACGGCCATGCATCACCGCCACGGCATCGTGGAAGAGGTGTGGGCGTGGCTATTGCCCCACGGGGTGACGGAGTTCCTCGCCATCATACTGTGTGGCGGGGCGGGCTTTCTGTTGGGCATGGCGGTGGTCCGGCCCGGATTGCATGGCCGGAAGGAGAACGTGAGGGCGGCGGGCAGGGAATGCGTTCGCCTCGCAATGGGCGTCATCCCGCTGTTCATCATTGCGGCGCTCGCCGAGGGATTCCTGCGGCAGAGCGAACTGGGAACCTCCGCCCGGCTAATCTTCGCGGCAGGCACGGCGCTGTTCTGGCTGCTCTACTTCACGCGGGGATACGTGGTGGAGCAACGCGTTCGGCGCGAACAAGCGCGGGAGGCGGGGTTGCGCGCCGATGAACGGGAAACCCCGGAGCGCATCAGAGCCGGTTCATCTCTCTAAGTTCGACGTACTTATTCACCAGGGGAAGGCGCAACTCCTCGGGGCGCACATCAAGCACGTAGGCGCCGTCCTTATGGAGGGTGCCCAACACCTCGTTGCGTTCCCGGCGCAGGCGGTAGGTAACCGCTTTGCGGAAGGGATCCATCGTGTCCTTGGTGGGCTCCTCCAGCACTCCCTCAAGTTCCGGCGTGCGCAAGGCCGCTGTCACCATTAAGTGCCGCTGTCCCAAGGCCCGCGTCCCCGCGATCAGCGGACGGGCGGTTTCGGGGTCGGCCACGTCGGTAATCACCACCACCAGGCTCCGTTTCGTCAACTGCTGTTGAAGCACGATGAAGGCCTTCCGGAAATGGCTCTCGGCCATGCGGGGTTGTACGCCGACGAGGGCCTCGGTAATGCGCGTTAGTTGTGGCAAACCACCCCGGGGTTTGAGGTGGAGGGCCACATCGTCGTCAAAGACCAGAAGCCCACACTGGTCCCCGTTTTTCAGGGCCACCCCAGCAATAAGCAACGCGCTGTCGATGGCATGGTCCAGCTTCGCGCCGCCCGCGGTCCGCGCCGCCATGAGCCGGCCCTGGTCAATGACGATCATGACATTGCGGTGGGTCTCGATCTCGTAATTGCGCACAATGGGGCGTTGGTGTTTGGCCGTGGCGCGCCAGTCAATGCGGCGAATCTCATCGCCGTACTCGTAGTCCCGCAGGCTCTCGAATTCGCTGCCGACGCCCCGGTATCGCGAGGTTTGGACCTGCAATGCTGTTTGCTGATCGGCCTTGGCGCGCAGATGTTCCTTGACCGTTTCAATATCGGGATAAACTCGGCAAGTCTGTTGGAAAGGATGGACGCATTGCCATTGGAACAGCCGCCACGGACTCCGCACACGCAAATGGATGGCCCCGAAGCGATGCTCTCCCCGTTCCGGCATGTGGATGCTCAGGCTGGCCTCTTGCGGTTCAGCGGGAGGCAAGGCGAATTGCACGATCACGTCACGGGGGACGCCAACCTCGGGCAGTTCGGGACGGGCCGAGGCCAGCAACCGGCGGGAACCGTTGTTTTGAACCACCAGCCTAAAGGTCACGCTCTGTCCGCGGCTGCCCCGTTCAGGAACGTGCGCCTCAACGGCGAGGTCCCCCACCCCCCGCCATACACGCCATGCGTCATAGGCGCTCGCCGCGGCCAGGCCCGCCCAACCCGAGGCGAGAACCGGCCCCACCGGCGCGCCGAAGAGATACGCTCCCGAGAGCGCCGCGAGTCCCAGGGCGATGGCCGCCAATGCGTTGCCAGGGACAGGTTTCACCGGGGGACCTCGACGCTGTTCATGACCTGACGCAAGGCGTCGTCCACCGTAACGTCCTCGAGTTCGGAGCCGGGGCTCAGCACCAAGCGGTGCCGCAGAGAAGGCGCGAAGGCTTCCTTGATATCGTCGGGGGTGACGTAGTCGCGTCCGTCGAAACGGGCGAGGCTCTTAGCCCCCATGAGCAGCGTCAAGCCCGCGCGGGGACTCGCGCCGACGAGAAAATTGGGGTCTTCCCGGGTAGCCTGAACGAGCTTACGCACGTAACGCACCACCTCCGGGCGGACGAAGGTCTCCCGGATGACCTCGCGCGCGGCAAGGATGTCGTCCTGGTTCACCACGGGCTGGACGCCAAAGCCGGAGAAGCCGGCGGAACCGGCGTTGGCGTGATGCTCGGCCAAGACCCGCTCCTCGTTTTCTTCATCGGGATAGTCCACAAGCACTTTGAACATGAACCGGTCGAGCTGAGCAAGCGGCAGCGGATACGTACCCTCGTGTTCGACCGGATTCTGCGTGGCGAACACAATGAACGGCCTCGGCAATTGATGCACCGTCTTCTCCTGGCTCACCGTTCCCTCTTGCATCGCCTCGAGCAGTGCGGACTGGGTCTTGGCGGGCGCCCGGTTGATTTCGTCGGCCAGCACGAAGTTCGCGAACACCGGGCCGGGCCGGAACTCGAACTCGCCGTTGGTTGGCCGGAACACGTACGAGCCGGTCACGTCGTTGGGCAGCAGATCCGGGGTGAACTGAATCCGGCTGAAGTCCATGGACAAAGAGGCCGCCACCGTGCGGACCAGCATGGTTTTGGCCGTGCCCGGCACGCCTTCGAGCAGGACGTGGCCGTTGGAGAGCAGGGCGGCCACGCAAAACCGCAACGTGTCGTCTTGTCCAAAAATGACCTTTTGGAATTCCTCTACCGCCCCTTGGTAGAGGGTTGGGATATCGGGCGCGTTTGGTCCGGAGACGGCCCCGGTTTCGGTAGACATGCTTCGAATTTCTCCTGTAGTTCATGTACTTTCCACAAAGGGATTTCCCTCTGCTCATCTCGCGCCGGAGGGATCGTTCCTAGCGCCTCCCGGCTCTCATAAAGCGCTTCGTTCAACATCTCGGCCCGCTTCGGATCCCGCCGGGCAAGCCGCCCCAGTATGCTGCCCTCGCTCACGCCATGGGGCAAGTGCAGTTCTTCCCGAAGCTGGTCCAGCACGCCCGCCCGGCAGGTTTCCACGACGAACCGGTGTTTCTGGCCCCGGAAAAAGAGCAGAGCCATCGCGTCCACGTAGTCCCGGATATGACGCCGCGAGGGCGGCGGCGGAGGCTTGGGCGGCCCGAAGGACACGCCCAGGCGCCAGGCGAGCAGCGCGCTCGCCGCGGCGGCCCCCAGCGCCATGACGCCGTAGGGATGGAGCGCCAGCAAGACAAAGGGGTTGCCCTGTTCAAGCGCGCCTTTGTAGTACTCATCAACCAGGGGGCGGCGCTGGTTGGGTCCCGCCGCGAGATGATACCCCAAGACGGCGTTGTCCGTCTCAATCAGGCCCTGATTGCGCAGCATTAAAGGATCGCTAAGCAACGTCACGGCGCCCGGCCCTTTGGGGAACTTCGCCCCCACGGTGAGCCATTCCGTCTCGTCTTGCGCGCCATGCGGCCGCACTTCGATGGTAGCCAAGGCGCGGCCAACGCCTTCGCCCGTAATGTGAGGGATATCGTTTCGGGTGAGCGTCAACTCGCGCACATCGGCTTCGAGGCGCTCCCACGCACCCGTGAACCGAACGTCGTAGGCCCCGATGGAGGGCCGGTAAAGTTCGTAGAATTCGGGCATGTGAACACCTGGATTCATCGGAAGGAATTCATCGTCAAAAGGAGTGAAAGGCTCCCACTCCCCCTCCATTGCGAGTCCTGTAAGGCCAAATCGCTCCGGCATTTCCGGCTCGCCGATCATCTCCAAGGCTTGGGCATGCGTCATCCGGCGAAGCCGTTCCTGTACGGTAACCTCGTCTTCTTCGTCCTCCTCGTCATCGGACGCTTCGGATTCGTCCGAACGCTCCCGTAATGCCAGCGCGTCCCGGAACATGGGACTCACCAGACGGGGCGTGAGCAACACCAATTCCCCGCCCCCTTCAAGCCAATCTTCCAAATCGGCGAGATAGGCCTTTTCCAGTTCAAGCGCCAAAAGTTGGGGCTCTAGAAGGAGCAGGCGCGTATCCCCATCCACTTGCAGCGAGGGCGGAGTAATGCCGCGTTCGGGAGCCGGTCCGAGCGTATCAAGGAGTTCGTAGAGCGCCCGGTATCCCGCGGCCATTCCGCTATAGGAGGTGGGCGCAAATTCCCGGGGGGAGGGCTCGCGCCAGGTCTGATAGAGCTGCCAGGCGATGTTGAGGGCCACCAACGCCGCCGCCGCTGCAACAATATACCGGATGCGAATCACAGGCCGCGCTCCTCCAGCGCCTGCTCAAGGTTTTCGAGCGCCGTCTCGCATCGCTGGAAATCCTCGGGTTGAAACGGCTCGCTGCGATACCACTTCCGGTCCAGCACCTCCACGAACGGCTTGAGCGAATTCACAACCCAGTCCGACCGGAAGGTGCGCAGGTATTCCCTATTTGTCAATCCCTTGCGGATGCGGCCCCCGCGTTTCGCTTCCAGCAGCGTGAGCGCGGCCCGGAACAGCACACGCGTGGCGTCGCCATGGCGGCCCCCCGCAGCCAGCTCGCGCGCCTCTTCCACGATCGGCTTGTGGTCGGACGCCGCGCTGTTCGCATTATCCCGGGCGGCCATGGTATGGGCCGGCGGGCGCATGGCGAGGTACATGGTGTAGATGATATGCGCCATCAGCGCGCTCAGGATGGCGATCAAGGCCGTCACCACTAGGTAGAATCCCAGTGTTCCAGCCGGAGCAACCCCCTCAACAACACGTAAGAACTGCTCAAGCAACTCCAGAATCCACGCCTGAACGCGCTGCATCCAAATCGGTTGAAAATGGTGATGCCCTTCCAGATAGTATGGCCCTTCGGCCACCACCTCCTGCACCGTCTCCCTGATCCGTTCCGCGCTGGGAGGCGCGCTGACGCTCTGGAGTCCCGCGGCGCTCCGGATCATAGCACAACCTCTTCCCCGCCGCCCTGCTGGACCCGCGCGCTGACACGGTCGATCAAGGCTTCTACGTCCATGTTTTCGCGCTGGCTACGGATACTGAAGTACAAAACCGTATACACGACATAAAAGACGGCGCCCGTAATCATCCCCAGCAAGGCTTCAAGGAGTTGTTGAAGGCCTGGGATGGGGGCGAGGAAGCTAAGCATGGTAATGCCCGAGCTAAGCACCCCAAGCACAAGCATAAGCCCAAAAACCCGCAGGCGGTTGCCCTCCGTGAGCCGAAAACTCCGGCGGAGGGCTTGGACGGGCCCACGGGATTCAAAGGCGATCACAGGCAAGTAGAGGAAACACGCAATCATCAGCCAAAACCCCGGAATGATGCACAGCATAAAGCCGATCCCGGCGGCAATCCAATAGAGCAAGCTGCTCACCACCAAAACGGGAAGCCTTCCAAAGGCCCGTCTAAGCGCCCGCCAAGGATTCGCATCGCCACCAAAATAGGCCGTGCTCACGATGTAGCTGACCGCGGCCGCGGCCAACGGAAGAACCACGGCTGCCGCGAGGGCGGTTATCCCCAATGCCAGAATCGACACAAGTCCAAAAGCCAGCACCATATCTTCTTCGGTCATCCCGCCTTCGGCTCCCGGCATGAACGGCACAAAGGCCATGCCCAGCCACGCAAGGCCAACGAGGAGATTCGCGGGTAACACCGTGCATACTAGCACAATGAACAAGGGTTTAGCCCGGGCTTGTATCACCCAGAGGGTATGATCGAGCACGTCCCCCATATCCAGCGGTTGCGGCCGCAGAATGGGACCGGCGCTTTCAGCGGCGAGGTGTGTTGGATCCGTCATGGGCTATTCGAGTCCTTAAGGGTGTCTCACGCGAGAATTGGTTCGACCCAACTGTTCTGGCGATCAGTTACACGCCTTCGAAGTGCGCGCATACCCTAGCACACGAGCTTCACACGCCGCACATCCGCAACGCCACGGCTTGATTTTGGCGCCCGCTATTGGGGTATTGTACCTAGGTTCCGGCAGAGGAATAACAACCTCAACAATGGGAGGGCGGGATTATGTGTAGGGTCTTTTATCTAGGTCTGGCGCTGACGTTCGCCGGTTTGTGCGTGAACGCGCCGTTTGCGGAAGAGCGCGATCCCCTGACCTACCGGCATTTCACGGTCGAGGAGGAAAACGACACGGTGGGGAACATGGAGCCCATTACCGGGGAGGAGCCGCCGCTTTGGGCGCGAGAGGTGTCGGCTGACGCGTATGATTGGCCCGAAGGACCGGATGAGCCCTATTTTGAAGGTCCCAACCCCTTTGTGATTCCGCCCCCCGAGGATTCGGGCGAACCGTTCTACGCTCACAACCACCAACCCTCCATCACGTATTTGGATAATGGAGACCTTCTCGCCATTTGGTATACCACGGACCGCGAACAGGGCACGGAGCTGACCGTGGTGGCCAGCCGCTTACGTCCGGATGCCGAAGACTGGGATCCCGCTTACGAGTTCTTCAAGGCGGAAGACCGCAACATGCATGGCTCCAGCGTTTTCAACGACGGACAAGGCGCGCTCTATCACTTCAACGGCATGGGAGCCGAGGGCGCCGAGGGGTGGGAGAATCTCGCGCTGCTCATGCGAACCAGCACGGACCATGGAGTTACTTGGACGCCGCCGCGGGCTATCGGGCCGGAAATCACGGGCCGCAACCAGGTCATTGATGGGACTGAAATGACCCGGGACGGCGCGTTGCTCCAGCCCTGCGACGCCACGCATCTCGGCCAGGGCGGCACCGCGTTGCACATCAGCACGGACAGCGGCGAAACCTGGCGGGACCCCGGCCGGGATAAGCCCACGCCAACTTTCGAGGAAGGGGAAACCGGCGAAGGCACGATTGCCGGCATCCACGCAGGGGTCGTTGAGCTTGAAGATGGCCGTCTGATGGCGTTGGGGCGCGGAGACAACATCGACGGCCGGATGCCGATGAGCCTATCCGATGACGTGGGGGAAACATGGACCTATTCAGCCAGCGAGTTTCCGCCCATCGCCAGCGGCCAACGGCTCGTGCTCACCCGCCTCCGCGAAGGCCCCATCTTGTTCGTGTCTTTCACGGACCCGCGAAGCGGTGAGCGAGAGGGCATGCTTTTCCCAGATGCCAAGGGCGATGAGTTCCGGGGTTATGGGCTTTTCGCCGCCCTCTCTTACGACGAAGGCGAGACTTGGCCTGTTCGCAAGCTCATCACGCCCGGCGAAGGCGAATACGACGGCGGCGCGCATCACGGGCACTTCGAAGCCACGCCAACCAACGCTGAACATGGCGGCTACCTCGCGGCCACCCAAACGCCAGACGGGGTCATACATCTGATTTCGAGCAGACTGCATTATCGCTTCAATAAGGGATGGCTGGAGACGCCCGCCGAGCCGGTGGACAACACACAGTAAGCATTCCGGGTCCCGCCGGCACAAGCCAACTGGCGTCCCTCGAATCCCTCTTGGTTTCAGGGGAACGCAAGTGTAATCCGCGTTTATTCCATGAAAGCGGGACTGGGCTCGTGATGATCCCATTGCAGACCGCCGATGACGCACTGAGCGATGTTGGTGAGGTGATCGCCGATCTTCTCGACGTTGTCCACCAAGTCAATGAAGATGAGCCCCGCTTCGGCGGAACAGCCGTTCTTACCCATCCTCGTCTTCGGGCCGGTCGAACTGGTCAAGATAGGGAAAGACCCGGCTGCTCATGAAGGCCCGCGCATCGCGCACGCGTTCCCGCAAGGGAAACAAGTTCTCCGGCTTCACGGGTTGGTTGCGAAATATGGCTTTGACCTCGGCGAAGACCTCGTTGTCGCTGTGCCGGTAGGATTCCATGAGCACGTTCACGGTGGCCTGCATGTCCGCCGTTTCCGGAAACACAAGCCTCATGCCTCCAACCGCCACGGGCCGCTGGAAGAACGGTTGAAGGCGATCGCGTTGCCCACAGACCTTCTCAATCATGAAATCACGGGCGTTATCGAAATGAGACAAGGCGAAGGTGCCGCGCAACGTAACAGTCTGGACGGCGAACCCCGGGATGCCAAGCTCATCCATGGCCTGAGACGCCACGGTGATCAGCTTCTCTAAGAAGGACGCCAAGGGGATATCCGTCCACTCCTCCGCAAGAAGGATCCTGTCGGACAGAAAAAGGGCGATGCTCTTCGTATGCGCTCCCCGGGCCGTGTGAAACCGCACGCGCTCGGGACGCGTGAAGTCCGTGTTCTGGTAGGCGTGTTTGGTTTGAGACAACTCATAGTAAAGCTTCTGGAGCGCCTGCACGGTGTGCTTCTTCGGCGCATGGATAAGTTCAGTGGAAAAGTGTATGAGCCGGTCTTCTGAGTGCATGGACGTCCCTTAAACGTGGTTTAGAGCGAAAGCCTGGCTCTTCCCAGGCGGGATTATGTATGAATCACCGCGTTACCGGCTAAGCTCCACGATTTCGAAGGTGAACTCCCTCGTTTCCCCCCGGCGCTCCACTTCGAGGGTGATAGTGTCTCCCACGAATTTACTCCAGATCGCGTAGTCCACGTCCGCCGAACTCATCACGGGGTCTCCGTCGATAGCCGTGATGACATCCCCCACCCGCAAGCCCGCGCGGTACGCAGGGGAATCCTCCAGGATTCGCTCCACAAGGACGCCCCGGCCGGTTGCGATGTCCAGGCGCTGAGCCACGCGCTCTTGGAGCCCGCGGACGTCCGTGACGTGAAAGCCCGCCCAGGGATTGCGCCGGCGTCCGTACTCCAAGATTTCATCCACAACGCGGCGCGCCCGGTTTATAGGGATAGCGAACCCAAGGCCGACACTGCCGCCGCCGTCGCTGAAGATCATGGTGTTGACGCCTACGACCTCCCCTCGGGCTGTCACAAGAGGGCCGCCGCTGTTACCGGGATTAATAGCGGCGTCCGTCTGAATCATGTCCTGATACAGCCGGTGTTGGGGAGCGGCTTGCGGCTCAACACGCCGGTTAGTGGCGGACACAACGCCCACGCTCACGCTGGGCTGGGGGTCATTCATGAGGATCCCGAAGGGGTTTCCGATGGCGATGACCCATTCCCCAATATAGAGGTCGTCGCTGTCCCCCAACGGCGCGCTGGGCACGTCTTGGTCCTCCACTTTGAGGACTGCGAGATCGGTGATGGGATCCTGTCCCACCACTTCCACGTCGAGCGTCCGGCCGTCCGGAAGGGAGACGGCGATCTCGTGAGCGTTTTCAATCACGTGGTTGTTGGTCAGGATATGGCCTTGATCGTCAAAAAAGAAACCCGTTCCGACCGACTCGACCCGTCGTTCGCGGGGTTGACGGCCGGGACGCCGAAAGCCAAAGGGATCAAAGAAGTCGAAATAAAACGGATCCGCGACGCGTTGGCGCTGAATGGAAATCACATTGATCGTGACGACTGCGGGACCCGTGTTTTCGATAGCCTCGACCAGCGCGTTGCGGCGCGAAGCGTCTATCGAGTCCATGGGTCCCGAAACGTGCGGCGAGGCATTAGCGGAGGACGCATCAGAGGTGGAGGGGGCCGCGGCTATTTGCTCTCCCTGCGCTTCGTCCGTGTCGCCCATAAGCTCGACAGCGTCGACGCATTGGATGTGGCATGCGGCAACGGCAAGGACAACCGCAGTCAAGAGCGTTGTGCGACGGATATGGATGCTCATCTGCCTTATCCTTCGACTTCGCCCGGCGGGATAACGGTTTCTTCCGGCTCCACGTTCAGTATCTTCGTATCTTCGTCTTCATGCACCACCGTTTCTTCCCCCTCATCCGTGCGATCGGAAACGTCCTCTCCCCCATTTGCTTCGCCGGATCCGTCTTCCTCCGCCCCTGTCAAACGCCCGCTGGAAACGAGCAGATCCGCCACGTCGACATCTGTAAGCAGCAAGACCTGGTCCACGCCCGTCAACAAAGCGGGATGGAGGCCGTCCTCCTCCTCGCCAATCGTCAATGTGTACTCTTCGTCGTCCACGGTGGCGAACTGAATCGTGGCCAGCACATCGCTTGAAAGCTCGGTAGCCTCAAACACAATATCGTTGGCCTGAAGATTCACTAGACTCCGCGCCAAGCGGCCCGCTGCTTCGTCGTCGGCGTCCTGAAACGCGCCGTCTTTCGAGAGGAGCCAGCTATCCTCGCGCCGTTGAAGCCAGTAGGAGTCTTCTTCACGCTCAATGCCCAGCGAGGCCAGGTCGCCCGTGGCGAGATCCACTAGCGTTCGCTCATACAGGTTGCGCGGCTCGACAAACACGCGCCTCCGATCGGAATGCGTCATGGCGAGTACGGGGTCCCGGTCATCGAGCCGGGCGTAGACGCCGTCGATGGTTTGCGATTCATCCCCCACGGCGATCTCGTGTACCTCGCCTGCATGGGTCTCAAAACGGGCCACGCGTTCGCCAACGCCTACGTCTTCCATGGAATCGGCGTAATCGGCCGCCCCCCAACTCGCCAAGGCCGCGGCCATGGTCTCGATGGCGCTTTGGTTGACGTTGAGATCGGCCGCGGGGGTCTCAACCTCCCATTCCTCCTCCTCTTCGCTCCTAAGAAGCGTGACTCCCCCTTCGGGCTGGACCAGTTCGATACGTGCAAGTTCATCTGACTCCAGGTCCACGCTGGGCAGTTCGAAGAGATCGCCTCCCCGTGGGAAGAGCTGTTCAAACCGCCGGGGTTCAAGCCGGTACACCAAATCGCCATGAGTAGCTTCAATGCGCGCGTAACCAGGGCCGCCGCGTTCAGGGCGGCTTGCCAGAACAGTCAATTCTTCTGGATTCCCGGCAAGACGAATATCGCACCGGAAGGGGGCATCCTCCAACCCCCAATCCCCGGCGGGATCCACCACGTCCTCGGCTTCTAACCCGCCTAGGGCCCGCAGTATGGCGTCGATCCCTTCGTCCCGCATGGGGACGCCGGGCCCTCCCTCGGCAAGCATCCACTCATCGGTAGGGGTTTCGATACGCTGTTGCGGCCCTGTGGGCGGAGCCAGCTGGCCGGGGGCCCCATCGACGCCGGGCGGCATTCCGCTGGACTCGCCCTCGTCCTCTGGCGCAAACACCTCCAGGTCGTCAACATCCACGGGCATTTCCTGACCCTGAGCAGCAAAGGCCGCGGCCGAGCCTTGATTGGCATCCGGTATGATGCGATCGCCACGGGGATGGTTGGCGGCCTCTTCGTCCAGATCCTCCTCTTCTGACTCACGGGCTAGGACGAGCCCTTTGTCGGGCATCGTCAATTCGATTTCTTCCAACTCGTCCGGATCTAGCGCCAGCAGCTCACGATCTAACCACGCCTGATGAGAGGGGGCCGGTTCCGGGCCATCGACGCCGGCTTCGCTGCGCAAATCCACCGAGGAGACATAGACCGCCTCATCACCAGCCCGCATCATGAAGACGGTTTGGGGACTCGCCACCCGGCCGCTCTTGATGTGGAACGCGGGCTCTTCGCCTTCGGCGTAGCCCTCAACATGGAAGGCCTCTTGGGCCTGCAAACCGTAAGGCTCGCGGTCGGCATCTTCGGGGGCCCTAGCGCGATATTGGCCATCCAAACCCATCAACGTGTCAATGAAGGCCGCAATTTCGTCTCCATTGGCCGGGGCGTTGTATCGTGAAGCCACCTCCCAGGCATCGTCGGCGGTATCGCGGGCCAGCACGACCCGTTCTTCAGGATCAGCGCCCGCGTACAACTCAAGCCGCGTGAGTTCCTCCGCATCAACATCCTCCGGCACAAGAGCGATGATACGCGCGGCCTCGCGAATGTCGACGGGGTCCTCTTGCGCTAACCGGTAAACAGCCAAGACCACCAGAATAGCCAGTATGACCACTAACGGAATGAGTTTTTTGAACGTCATAGCGCGTTATTCTCCACGAGCCCTTTTGGGCCTTTGAGTCATAGTCATCCTCCTAGCCTGCGATAGAGGCGCCTCCATTGCCCCCCTCGCACCATACTACTGGAACTTCATCGTATAGGCGTAGCGCGCGCGGCGCCGCGCCAAGGCGCTCACGGCGCCCGCGCCCGCGATGATCGCATTCACAGCGACAAAGTTGATGAACCGCCAGAAGGTTCGTTGACCGGCGGACGGGGTCTCGATGGTCCGGTCAATGGGATGCGCGCCCCGAATATGGACGATCTGTTCGCCCAGGGTGACCGCGTCCACACTGTTCAGAATAAGGTCCAGATTGTTGCCCGCCCCCAAGAACTGCTCCCGAAACATCTCGGAACAGCCAATAAGGATGAGCGTATTCTCATCACCCGCGTTGTTGCCGGGATTCCCCTCCGCCTCCGGATTCGAGAACGGCCCCTCATCCTGGCCTTGCTCCTGGGTGGGCGCATCCGCGGGTTCGGAGGAATCCGGCCAGGCTGGCGGATCCTCCCCCTCATACACGTCTGGAAACGCCCCCGACACATAAGCCATAAGCGGATACTGGTTCAAGCCAGTTTCGGGCGGCTCCAAGGTTATCTGAGCCGGAGAGGCCACTTTCCATGCCCGTTCGCTCGTGTTCATTAACACGCGGGCGTCGAGTCCATGCTCGCTCAATTGCTCCGAATCGATGTCCAGCGCCGAACCCCAGATGTAGAAGACGTTCGACAACCGGTTTGTGATGGACAACTCGTCATCCATTGAGGAGGAGTGAACGCGAATGTGCAATGGCGCGTCTATCTCTTGCTGCGCCCCGGTGAGTTGGGACATCAGGTCCTGAGCTTGAATGCTCAAAGGGAAGTGGTTCGCATCCATAAGGATATCCCGGTCCACCTGAATCCCATACTGGGCCAGCAACTCATTGACTTGGGGGTTCTCATCGCGTTGGTGCAGCTGCACTCCGCCTTGCGTGGGTTCGTACTGGAATTGGTAGTTTTGCACGGCCATAATGACCGGAACACCCTCGTTGAGGACCCGGTTGATCTCCCACTGCTGGCGTTCGTTCAACTCACGGGGATTGAACACGAGGAGGGCGTCGAAGTGGTCCGGCAAGGGACTTTCCTCCGTGATATCAACCCGCTCGACCTCATAACGTTCGTACTCCAGCGTTTGTTGAAGTGATTGGAAAGGATCCTCCGTGTCCGGCACCTGCTGGCCCATCTGTTCGAGGACCTGCCGCGTTTGCGCGTCGATCTGGACAGCCTCTTCGGGAGCCGCCATGGCGATTACGGGCATTTCGTCCTGGGCCATCTTATAGGCCGTGCTCACAATACGGTATTCGAGATCGGGCAAGGTTTGCGGCACGACCTGAGGGATAAACTCCTCTTCCCTGTCGCGGTAGCCAATGCCGATGCTCGAATAGATCATCTGGGTCGAAACCTGATCTTCTTCAACGGTCTGCACACTGAAGGGTCTCACGCCTCGTTCGTACATTCGCTCGCGCAAGGTGGTTTCGTCATCGGCTTCCTCCTCATCCCCTACTGCCGCGCCGGCAGTTCCACCGGTCTCAAGACCGGCCGGCGCGGTGTCGATGCCCTCCCCCGCCAACAGCGGCACCGTCGAGTATTCCACCATGCCGCCGCTGGCCACGCGAAGCTCCTCCAATTTGTCGGTGATGTCCCGCTCAAGGTTGGCGTAGGCGGTGGGCATGTTCTCGGGGGGCGTGATGTACACCCGCACCTGAAGCGGCGCCTCCAGTTCACTCAGAATCTCCACTGAAGCCTCGGAAACGGTGTAGATGTTTTCCTCCGTCCAATCGAACCGCCCCAAGCTTTGGTCCGCGACAAGCCAGTTAAAGAGCAAGCCGATGCCCGCGCACAGCCCGACGGCCGCTCCGAACGTGGTCCGCATGCCAGGCCGGTTCCGCCCCTCAATGTATAGCACGTTCAGAAAGAGAAATAGCGCGGTCCAGGCTGCGAAATACAGAATGGCGGCGACTTCGACCACGCCGCGCGTGAACGCGTTATAGTGGTCAACGACCCCCACTACTTGAGCGAGGAAGCTGCCCAGCCGGGGAACGAGCCCGTCAATGTAGGCCGCGGCGAAGTTTGTGCCTAAAAGGAAAATCAGAAAACACGCCAACAGGGTCGCCACGAAGGCGACAATCTGGTCCTTGCAGAATCCAGAAAAGAAAATCCCAATGGCGAGGAAATACGCCCCCAGCAACAACGTGCCCAAATACCCGCTCACAATAACGCCGAAATCTGGTTCGCCCAGCACAGCCAGCATGATGGGCACGGTGACCGTGGCGCACAACGTGATGACAAAAAAGGCCGAACAGGCGAGGAACTTGCCCAGCACCAGCTCCGTGGCGCGCATGGGAAACGTCAGCAGCATCTCCCATGTGTTCTCCTTGCGTTCCTCGGCCCAAACGCGCATCGTAACGGCGGGGATGAACACGCAGAGGAGCATGGGCAAATTCGAGAAGTAGGCCCGCATATTGGCGACGGGATGCGCAAAGAACGTCGCCATGTACAATCCCACGCTGATGATGAGGAAGACGATCATGTAGATGTAACCGATGGGCGACTTGAAAAACGCGCCCAGGTCACGCCGGAATATTGTGAAAACGTTCTTCATTGAGTGGTTACCCTTTGCCTTTTCTTTGTTACCCTGCATGAACGGCCGCCGGTTGCTCGGCCGGTTTTGTCAAGGCGAGGAATGTCTCTTCCAGACTCAAGGGTTTCTCGCGCAATTCTCGCAACGTCCAGTTGTTTTCATGGGCTAGTTCCGCCACCTCTCGCCAGGGTTCACTGCCAACCCTGGCGTGCAGAAGAAACGAGTGGGAGCCGTCGTGGCGGTCCACGAGTTCGACCCGGGTGACGCTGTCGAGATTCGCCAACGCCTCCTTCGTCTCTTCGGGCGCCCCCTCGATCGTTACCTGGGCGCGTTCGGCCGTCTTAGCGCGTTGACGCAACTCCTCCAGGGAACCATCGCCCACGATTTGACCCCGGTTGATGATGACGATGCGATCGGCGGTGGCCTCCACTTCTTGCAGAATGTGGGTGGAGAGGATTACGGTCTTGCCCTTGGCCAATTCCTTAATGAGTTGGCGCACCTCCAAAATCTGATGAGGATCGAGGCCGGACGTGGGTTCGTCAAGAAGAATGATATCGGGATCATGGATAAGCGCCTGAGCAAGGCCCGTGCGCTGTTTGTAGCCCTTGGACAATTCCCTGATGATTTTGCGGTAGACGGGCCGCAGGGCGCAGGCGTCAAGCACAGCGTCTATCCGTTCGCGGAGCTGATTCTCCCGCAACCCGCGCGCGCGGGCGACGAAATTGAGGTACTCGCGCACTTCCATGTCCATGTACAGCGGCAGGATCTCAGGCAGATACCCAATGATCCGGCGCACTTGGAGGGGTTCCTCGATGACATCGAATCCACCCACCTTCGCCGTGCCCTTGGTGGGATGAAGATAAGTCGTGAGGATCTTGAGAGCCGTGGATTTCCCCGCTCCGTTCGGACCCAGCAGGCCCACAATCTCTCCCGGCCTCACGTCGAACGAGACATCGTCCAGGGCCATTACGGGACCATAACACATGGTGAGGTGCTCGGCTTGGATCATCCATGTACTCCTCTTGTTTTTGCACACCATCTAGCCAGCGGCGCGGCGGCGCTGAAATGAACGCAAGCCACTCCCTTTAGGGAGGACAGGACAAGGGGGCATAGGCCGGCGGGAAAAGGGCATCCGCCAAACAGGGCGCGAGAAAAGGCCGGTGTTAGGGGACGCCACTCGGCCGGCCTCTCCAAATTAACAAGCTCCGACCCGTTTTTGCAAGGAGAGTCATGCATCCGTGTCCGTGCTTTTGCGGCTGATGTCATGCTTTTTCAGACGGTATTGCAGCGTCTTGTAACTGATTCCCAAAAGCTCCGCGGCTTCCTTGATCTGGCCCCCCGAACGGTCCAAAGCTTGGCGAATGAATTCGTATTCGAGGTCTTCCAGCACCACGCCATCCGGAGGCAGCGAGAAACCGCCGCTGGCGCCATGGGCTTGCTCTTGCAGCTTAGCGGGCAGGTCGCTGGCCGTGATAGTTTCGCTGTCGCTAAGAATGAAAAGTTGCTCCAGCGTGTTCTCGAGTTCCCGCACATTGCCGGGCCAGGCGTAGGCGCGCATCGCCGCGACCGCGTCCGGCGAGAACCCCGGCGCGGGCCGGCCGAGACGCTGGCTGAGCTTTTCCCGGAAGTGCGCGATAAGCAAAGGCAGGTCCCGCGCCCGTTCGCGCAAGGGGGGCATCCGAATGGGCAGGACTTCAAGCCGGAAGTAGAGGTCCTCGCGGAAGAGGCCTTCGTCCACCTTTTCGCGTAGATTCTGGTTGGTGGCGGCGATGACGCGGACATCCACTTGGCGGGGCTGCGTGGCGCCGATTCGCTCCACAACGCCGTCCTGTACAACGCGCAGAAGCTTGGCCTGGCTTTCCATCCGCATGTCGCCAATCTCGTCCAAGAAGATGGTGCCGCCGTTCGCTACTTCAAACTTGCCTTGACGGCTTGCCTCGGCGCCGGTAAAAGCGCCCTTTTCGTGACCAAAAAGTTCGCTTTCGACCAGGGTGTCGGGGATGGCGGCGCAGTTCACGACGATGAAGGGCTCCTCTTTGCGAGGTCCCGCGAAGTGGATGTAACGCGCCACCAGCTCCTTGCCTGTGCCCGATTCCCCCGTGATGAGAACGGTGCTGTCTATGGGCACGGCCCGCTGGGCTATCCGGAACACGGCTTGCATGCTCTCACTCTCGCCAATGATGTTGCCAAGCGAGGAGGCCTGCGTTACGAGTTCGCGGAGTTGGCGGTTTTCTTGACGAAGCTCCATGCGATCCAGCGCCTTGTTCACGACGACGAGGAGTTGCTCCTTGTCGAAGGGCTTCGCGAGGTAATCCGTGGCGCCTTCCTTCATGGCCGTGACCGCCGTGGACACGCTGGCGTAGGCGGTCATGACAATGACCTCCACATCGGGCTGCACCCCTTTAACCCGGCGCAGCAATTCCAGGCCGTCCATGCCGGGCATGCGCAAGTCGGTCAGCAAGATATGGTAAAAGTCCGCCTCGACGGCTTCCAACGCCGCGGAGGCGGATTCCACGGCGTCCACTTCATGGCCGTCCTGCGACAGGATGTCCTCGATGATTTCGCGCTGGGCCGCGTCGTCTTCGGCGATCAATATCGTTGCGTTCATGCCGCCACGGTGCTTTCATTTAGAGGGATGGTTATCAACACTTGGCACCCCTGTCCTTCCTCGCCCGAAATGTGGATGCTTCCGCCGTGTTCCTCCACAATGCCGCGGGTCACGGCCAATCCGAGGCCTGTGCCCGTGCTTTTCGTGGTGTAATAGGGCTCGAAGAGCCGTTCGCCGATTTCGCCGCTGAGACCTGGGCCATCGTCGCGGATCTCAATTTCGCATTCCTGGTCGCTCACACGCGAGAACAAGCGTACACGGCCTCCTTCCGGGCTGGCCTCAAGGGCGTTGATAAGCAAATTCAGAATGGCGCGCGTCCATTGTTTGGGATCAAGCATGAGGGTGGTGTCACCCGCCCGCAGTTCAGTGCTTAGCCGAACGCCCCTGGCTTCCGCATCCTTCTTCACGAGATGGACGCATTCATCGAGAAGCCCGTCCACTTGGTTGGGCCGGGGATCCAGTTCGTTTTCGCGCGCCAGCGACAAAAAACCGGAAACGATGCCTTCCAGCCGCTCCACTTCACGGCGTATACTGTGGAGTTGCTTCGATGCGCCGGCCCCGGCCGAGTCCCGTTGGGTCTTGTCCAACCCATGGCTGGTGATGAGCTTGATGGCGTTCAGGGGATTGCGCACATCATGGGCGATGCCCGCCGCGAGATTGCCCAAGGCGGACAGACGTTGCGCCTGGCGCAAGTTGCTCTCCATGAGTTCCTTTTCCCGCAAGGAGGTCACCATCTGGTTAAAGGTGTTCTCGAGCGCCCGGATTTCGCCCGCCTTGTCGTTGATCTCCACATCCTCAAGCTGGCCTTCGCTAATCTTGGCGCAACTATCCGTGAGTTGCCGGAGCGGACGGAGGATGCGGAAGATGAAGTATACCATCAGGATGAGCGTGCCCAGGAACAAGCCGGTAATGGCCAGCAGATACATGTTTTTGAAGGCCTTGACCACATGCGTCCGCGTCGCCAATGGCGCCCGCGTGGTTAGCAGGACGGGCTGATCGTTCCATACAAACGTGTGCCGCGCCACTTGGGTGAGTTCACTGTTCTCGTCCACCTCGATAGAGACGCGGGTCGGGCCCATCTCCGTGGCGGGAGGATTGAGATCCAGATCAAACGATTCCACCCCTTCGTGGCGGCGGCGCACCTCATATTCGAGTTCGCCGAAGTCAAGACCCGGGTTCTCCTCGAGATTGACCACCACATCGTCAGCGATGGCGTGCGCTTGGGCCTCCATTTCCCGCACGACTTCGCCGTAGTAGTGATGCGTCAGCACATAAACGGCCCCCAGCAGACAGCAGACCAGCACCGCACACATCAAAATCACGCGGAACACAATGGAATGCCGCCACCGGATGGGGGTACGATAATTGCTGTTAGAGCCGCTCATTAACCGGTCCGTTTAGCGTCGTTGAGGCTGGCGCGCTAGCCGCGCCCATGTTAGGAACCTTTTCCGCGGGATGCCGGGAGGCCGAGATACTCCATTATCACTTGAATATCCTCCCACGTTTTGCGCTTGTCCGCGGGATTCCGCAACAAATAAGAGGGATGGTACGTAACACGAAGCGGAATGCCGCAGTATTCATGCCATTCCCCCCTCAGTTTTCCCACAGCTACGTTGGTGCGAAGCAAGGTGCGGGCGGCGTGCGCTCCCAAGGCGCAAATGACCTCGGGCTGCACAAGCCGTAGCTGTTCCACAAGATACGGCTCGCACTGCTCGATCTCCGCTGGTTTGGGATCGCGGTTGTTGGGCGGCCGGCACTTGATCACGTTGCAGATATAGACCTCTTCCCGCCGGAGCCCCATCCCCTTGGTGATGATATCCGTAAGCAACTGTCCAGCCCGGCCCACGAAGGGAACGCCTTGCCGGTCTTCCTCGCCTCCAGGCGCTTCGCCCACGAAAACGAGGCGCGCCATGGGATCGCCATCGGCGAAGACGGTTTGGGTCCGGGTTTCGTGCAGTTCACACTTGGTGCACATACTGACCGTCTTTTCGAGCGCATCGAGCGCCGCCCGGCGCGTTTCGGGATCCGGCCCCGGGGTTTCATCGCGGCCGGCCGCCGGGAAAGCCGGGGCCTTGGGCTGGGGCTGGGGTTCCGCCCTGCCGGAAGAGCTGGCCGCGGCTTCTGAAGAAGCCCGAGCACCGGGCAAAGCTTCCAGCTTGGCCGCCACTTCGGGCGACAGACGAATCGTGCGCCGCCGGGGATGAGCCTCCGCCTCCATCAAGGCGCGGATATCCTGAATGAGTTCACGATACAAGGGATTGCTCACGGAATGCCTCCTAACTGCCACGATCATACCATGAAATGCCCCTCTGCATCTCCCCCCCAATTGTTGCATAAGTGAACCTGAAAGGCGGCGGCGCGATACTGTGGCTTCTTTTCCGGTAAGCACGCGCTTGGCGTGTATCCGCTGGATTGATATACTCCTCCCATGACGCGCGCATGGAAACAAGAAACGCCCAGAGTCTCGGTTGTCATACCCGTGTTTAACGAAAAGGACAACCTTGAGGCCTTGTGGGAGGAACTGCTGCCCGTTCTCGAGGGCCTGGACGAACCGTTCGAGGTAGTGTTTGTCGATGACGGCAGCTCGGACGGGAGCGCGGCGATCCTGCGGGACCTGCACGAACGCGATGAGCGGGTGCGGGTTATCCGCTTCGCGCGGAACTTCGGCCAGCAGATGGCCGTTACGGCCGGTTTCCACCATGCCCGCGGGGAGGCGATCGTGCTGATGGACGCCGACCTGCAAACGCCCCCGCAACAGATTCCAGAATTCGTGGCGAAACTCCGGGCGGGATACGACGTCGTCTATGGCAAGCGCGAGCGGCGGGTTGGCCGGTGGTATCGGCGCATGGGCACGGTCCTGGCCAATCGCTTCATTTGCTCGGTGACGGGCTTCAACATCCCCGACAGCGCGAGCGGATTCCTTGGGCTTAATGGCCGCTTCGTTCGGCAAATCAACCGGTACAACG
>JBKHFO010000028.1:0-22661 GCA_046540175.1 Candidatus Hydrogenedentota bacterium | reverse complement strand
TAGGGCCGGGGGATGTAAACGCTCCGCACACCGTCGTATCCGGCGATTGGGCGGGCTTGACAAGTCTCTGAAAGGCGCGCATCAACTCCCAAAATTCCGCACCAGCGCCTCTGCCACGTTGCCCCGGCCCCCGGCCTTGCTGTTTACCAGGCGGGGAGCGTGGACCGTGTCCACGGTGAAGCGTTGGTACAGTTCCTTGATCAGCGGCGTCATGGAGTTGGACAGCAGCACCTTGACCCCTCTCGCATCCAATTCCGTCATAGTTTCCGCAAGCAGACGCTGTTCTTTTTCACCAAAGCCGTTCTTAGCGTACGAGGTGAAATTGGCGGAGCTGGATAACGGCACATAGGGCGGATCAAAATAGACGAAGTCCCCGGGCGCGGCATGGTTGAGCACCTCCTCGAAGGACGCCGTGGCGATTTCCGCCTGTTGCAGGGCCTTGGCAGCCTCCCGGAGATTGTCCGCGTCGAGGATGACGGGATTCTTATAGTCTCCCATCGGGGTATTGAACTTGCCCCCCTTGTTCTCGCGGTAGAGGCCGTTGTAGCAGGTGCGGTTAAGATAGATGATGCGGGCTGCCTTGCCGGGGAGGTCTTGGGGGATGTGCTCGCGAACGGCGTAGTAATGTTCCTTGCCGTGCGCTTCGCCGTGGGCCTTGAGACGCTCAATCACGGCCTCGACCTCATCGCGCACCCCTTCGTAGACGGCCATGAGGTTGGGGTTGGCGTCGGAGAGGCGCGCGCCTCCGGCCGGCAAACGGCCCGAGCGGTACAGCTCGAAGAACAGCGCGCCTCCGCCAAGGAACGGCTCGTGATACCGGCCGAATTCCCCCGCGTGGTCCACGCGTTCCACCAACTCAGGCAGTAGCCGGCCCTTGCCCCCGGCCCATTTCAGAATAGGGTAGGGCATCTCCCGCCCCTGGCGTCCGATGGGGTTCCCCGTTATTAATTCCTGTTGTTTCGGCAAATCGGGCATGGCGCTCCAAAGGCCGTTCGGCCCGGTTTATCTTATTGAGTTCAAGGCGATCTTGCGAACATGTTTATACATAGTGCGTAATATTTTAGACGTGACGCGCAAACAAAGCCGCTTATTCCCTATCACCGCATAGCCTTCTCATGGAGAGTGGTGTGCCGGGTGCTTACATCCCCCGGCCCTTCGGGCCACCCCCTTCGTAAGGGGGAATTTTCAAGCTTAATTCGCTACTTTCGAACGTACAAGCGGCGCCCTCGCCGCTTCAACCAATCAACGCGTCACAACCGCTAAGCGGCGGGGGCTCCGCTTCTACATCATCCCGCTGTGGGGGATGTTCTCCCCTTACCTGGCTATTTGAGCCTTACCCATCATCCCTCCGCGGCTGATCATCGACATGGCTGGGACCGCGTCCAACGCGCTTATCGAGCATGACGCGGCGGTCTTCCACGATTTGACGCGCCAAGCCCTTCACTTTCATGGTGAGCCACATCATGGTTTGGCTCCCGGGCCGGTAATCGGCGGGACCGAAGGCCTGGACGCGGCCTTGCTCATCCAACGCCACCACTTGAGCGAATTGGGACTCGGATTCGGGGTCGTAGACAGCGTAGGTCATGCCCCCGTGCTTGCCCACCACAGAGAAGGAAGGGATGTCGCTGGGGCCGTCCGCCACGTAAATCATGTGACGGAAGGGAACGCGCCGGTCCTCTTCGGGGAAGGCGTCGTTGACCGAGATGGAGGCTACCCGGTTCACGCCCTTGTTGATCTCGAACAACGCCCTGGTCTTGGTGGTGTTGTCGAGAAAGCCCGCGATTTGGCTGATGGGCCCGCGGCCGGGTTCCTGGGTGAAGTCCGCGCCGGGCGGGGCGGGCTCCTCAATGAACTCCGACGCCCAAACGCCGTCGAGTTTCCCGGCGATGGCCGACCCCCGAATCATCTCGGCCAGCCCCGTGCTGACCACGTAGTGTTCGAGCTGGAGTTCCGCGTCCTTGAATTCCTGTCCCCGGACGATCTCCTTAAGTTGGTCGAGGCACTCTGGGACGCCGGGGAAGAACGTGATTTGCGCGCCCAATTCCCGCAGTCTGGCGTTGGTGAGATCGGAAAACCGGCCATGTTTCACGTAGGATAGCAGGTGGCCGAGGTAACAGGTATCGCTTTGGACGTGAACCCCCGCCTTCTTGTAATACGCGGGGAGCTGATTGACTTCCCGCCAGAAGGCGGCCTCGTCGGCGTCGTAGGCGTCGAACAATGGCTTCTGCATGTAATGGGGCGATAGGGTCCGGTCAAAATCCCAGATGATCGCGATAATGTTTTGTGGAAACAGGCTCTTTTCCACCACGAATGTCGTACTCCCATGCAGTTAACCGCGCGAACGGCCCCCCAAAAGGCGCTTGGGGCCCACCATAGAGATAACCCGTGAACCGCTGCGCTGCGGAGAACCGTTTTTTTCCCCTGCTTCGCGGCGCCAGCCTGCTGAGCCAGAGGTGCTCTGCGAGGCGTTCGCTGACTTACAGGGGGAGGGGGTTTTCTTCCTGGGCTGCGGTCAGTGAACTCAGAGGCGCGCCGGACTCTGTAACGAGCACGATCTTCCCGAACTGCCGCCCTTCCTCCATGCGGCCCATGGCCCGGCGGGCTTGATCCAGCGGAAGGACGGAGTCGATAACCGGCCTCAGCTCGGCTTCGGAAGCGGCCGCAAGCAGTTGGCGGAAATCCTCCTCGCTTCCCATGGTGGAGCCCATCACGTTGATGTGATTCCAGTAGAGGGCGCTGATATTCACCGATGCTTCCGCCCCCGTTGTCACGCCGCAATGGACAATGCGTCCGCCGCGCCGCACGGCCGCGAAGTTGATGTCCCACGTTTCCGCGCCCGTGCTGTCAATCACGATATCGACGCCCCGGCCCTTGGTGATGTCCCGGACCTTCTGGCCGACACCGGGGTAGGTGACGTAATTGATGGTGTGGTCCGCGCCCAACTCCTTGGCGCGACCCAGTTTGTCCTCCGAGGACGATGTGACAATGACTTCCCCATTTCCCAGCTTGGCCAACTGAAGCGCCGCCAGCGCCAGCCCGCCGCCGATGCCGTGAATGAGCACACTCTCTCCCGGCGTGAACCGGGCCCGGCTCATCAGCATGCGCCACGCCGTGAGATGCGCCAACGGCAGGGCGGCGGCTTCCTCGACGGTCAAGTAGGCTGGCTTGGGTTGCACGTTCACCGCGGGCACGGCGGCCCGTTCGGCGAACGTCCCCGGGCTCGCCAAGCCGACGATGCTGAAATGGAGGCACTCACTGTGATCGCCGCGCCGGCAGAACTCACACAAACCGCATGACAAGCCGGGGTTTACCACGACTTCATCGCCGGGTTTCACGTTATGGACGTCCCGCCCCACTTCGGCGACGATCCCTGTCGCGTCCGAGCCCAAGGGGTGGGGAAAGCTCAGTTCATGGCCGGGCCGGCCCCGGCGAACCCAGATGTCGAGATGGTTCAGGGCCGCGGCCTTTACCTCCAACACCACCTCATGCGGAGCGGGCTCCGGCGCCGGGATATCGTCGACGGTTACACAGTCAAGGTCCCCATTTTGATAGATGACTGCCGCTTTCACTGTGGGCCTCCTTCTTTGCTGTTGGTTTGATGCGTCCCCCCGCTCCCCGTTCAGGGCCTCCAGCCTACTCCCCGCAGGGCCGCAAGTGCAACCGCGGGGAGTTGACCCCGGCTGCCATGGCGGCCTCGCGTCAGATCGCGCTCATGGCCTGATCAAGGTCCGCGATGAGGTCATTGCAATCCTCGATGCCCACCGAGATGCGAATCACCTCTTCGGTGATGCTCATCTCCCGGCGGGCCTCCTCCGGCATGGAGGCGTGCGTCATGGTCCATGGGTGTTCGATGAGGGATTCGACGCCGCCCAGGGATTCGGCCAGCGTGAAGAGCTTTACGTTCCGCAACAACTGGAAGGCTTCTTTCTGGCCGCCCTTCAAGCGAAAGCCGAAGGTGCCGCCGTAGCCCGTTATTTGGCGCTTCGCCAGTTCATGCTGGGGATGGCTCTCCAAACCGGGATGGTGCACGGCCTCGACCTTGGGGTGTTCCTCCAGCCATTGGGCGATTCGAAGGGCGTTGCGGTTGTGCTCCTCCATGCGCAACGCCAGGGTCTTCACCCCGCGCAAGACCAGGAAACAGTCCTGCGGCCCGGCGCAGGTCCCCATGGCGTTGAGGAGAAAGTCCACGTGTTCGGCGTGTTGCTCATCATTGGCGATGATGGCGCCGCCGACCACGTCGCTGTGGCCGTTGATGTACTTGGTCGTGGAATGCAACACCAAGTCGACGCCAAATTCAAGCGGCCGCTGAAAATAGGGGGTGAGGAAGGTGTTGTCACACACCGTCAGGATCCCGCGCGCCTTGGCGATATCGGCGATGGCCCGCAAATCCACCAGATTCATGAGCGGATTCGTGGGCGTTTCGATCCAGATCATCTTCGTCTTGCCGGGCCGGATGGCCGCCTCCACCTTGTCCGGTTCCCGGAGATTGACGAACTCGATGTCCACGCCGTTCTTCGCCACCACGTCCATAAGCAGGCGATAGGTGCCGCCGTAAAGGTCGTTGTGGACGATGATGTGGTCGCCCTGACGGTAGCACAATAACAGCGTGCTTTCCGCCGCCATGCCGGTGCCGAACGCGAATCCGTGCGTGCCCCCCTCCAGCGCGGCCAGGCAATCCTGAAGCGCCTTCCGCGTGGGATTGCCGCTGCGTGAATAGTCGAACGGACCCGGCTCGCCCACGTCGCGGAACGCGAAGGTGGATGTTTGGTAAATGGGGGGCATGACGGCCCCATAGGCCGGATCCGGGCCCTGGCCGGCGTGGATCGCCTTGGTCTTGAATTCCATGAAACGATGGTCCTCCTGTGAACTGGTCCCCCCTAGACGCAACGAACCGGCCGCGGCGTTTTCACCGCGTTGGCCAGCCCGCGCGCCGTCAGACGGCGTCAGATTTCTTGATACAGCGGCGTGGAAAGGTAGCGTTCGCCCGAGTCAGGCAGCACGGTGACGATGGTTTTGCCAGCATACTCATCGCGCGCGGCAAGGCGCAAGCTCACGGCGGCGGCGGCTCCGCAGCTTATCCCCGAGATGATGCCTTCTTCCCGCGTGAGACGGCGCGCGACTTCAAAGGCTTCCTCGTTGCTGACGGTCTCAATCTTGTCCACGAGGTCCAGGTCCAGGACGGCCGGCTTGAAGCCCGCTCCAATGCCCTGAATCTTGTGAGGCCCCGGCTCGCCGCCGGAAAGCACGGGCGCCGCCTCGGGTTCGACCGCCACGGACTCGATGGCCTTGCCTTTATCCTTCTTGATGTACCTGCTCACGCCGGTGAGCGTGCCGCCCGTGCCGACGCCCGCCACGAACACGTCCAGGGAACCGTCCGTGTCGTCCCAAATCTCCGGCCCCGTGGTCTTCTGGTGAATGTCTGGGTTGGCGGGATTGTTGAACTGTTGGGGGATAAACCAATCGACGTTCTCCTCCGCCAACCCCTCGGCTTCCTTGATGGCGCCGGGCATGCCCTTGTCGCCGGGCGTTAGGCGAAGCTCCGCCCCGAACGCCTTGAGCATCATTCGCCGTTCGAGACTCATGGTCTCGGGCATGGTCAGGATGAGTTTGTAACCGCGGGCGGCGCACACATAGGCCAAGGCAATGCCGGTGTTGCCCGAGGTCGGCTCAATCACCGTGGAGCCCGGCTTGAGAATGCCCCGTTCTTCCGCGTCCCAAATCATGGAAGCGCCAATCCGGCACTTTACCGCATACGCCGGGTTACGGCCTTCGATCTTGGCGTATACGTTGGCCTTAAGACCCTGGGTGAGGTTTTTCAGATTGACCATGGGAGTTCGTCCAATAGTGAGTGTGATGTCGTCGAATACGTTCATGTCGGTTTCCTTTCTGTCTGCGGATTTAATGCCGTTCAACGGCGTTACCCAACGCAAGCAAGACCATCGTTTTCGGGGCGCTCCGCCAACCAGCGGCCACACCGGCGGGGATATCCCGAGCAAGTTTCTTTGTATGCTAAACTGATAGGCAAAGTCAAGTATTCCATGACCCCCTAACACAAGGTGACACGCAATCGACCCCGCGCGGAAGAGTGTGCTAAACTACCCCCAATGCCTACGATGATGATTTTAGACGAATTATATCGGCCCGTGCAGCAAGAGTTGGACCAGGTAAAAACCCGCCTCGGGGAACTGTGGGTAGAAGCCTTGGCTTTGGTCCATGGCCGCGATCTGCCGCCCCCGGCGATGGGCGGCAAACTGTTGCGTCCGGCCTTGTGCTTATTGTCCGCTGGCGCGAGCGGCGCCCGGGACGTGGACTATTTCGTCAGCCTCGCCACGGGGATGGAGGTGCTGCACCTGGCGGCCCTTGTGCATGACGACGTGGTGGACAGCTCCGATACGCGGCGGGGCCAACGCTCCCTGAACGCGCAATGGGATAACCACACGGCCGTGCTTGGGGGAGACTATATCATGGCGCGGGGCATCGAGATAATCGGCGCTTACGATTCGGTGCCCGTCATCCTCTCGGCCTTGGACTCCATCTGCCAGATGGCCGCTGGGGAACTGAACAACTTCGGTCAGAGCCAGGCTCCCCCCGACGAAGAGAGTTGCATCAGCCTGGCCCGTCACAAGACGGGCAGTTTGTTCGCCATTACGTGCGCCACGCCGGCCCTCCTCGTGGAAACGGACTGCCGCGACGCGCTCTACCAATACGGTATGTCCCTTGGCGTCGCGTTTCAGTTGATTGATGATGTGTTGGATCTGGCGCAAGACGAGGAAACGCTGGGCAAACCCTCCTGCCGGGATATCGTGGAAGGGAAGCGGACGCTGCCGATTCTATATCTGCAAGAGGCGGTGGACGCCGAGGGGAAGCAACGGCTCCATCGCATGCGGGGCGCCGAGCCCTCGGATGCGGACCGGGATTGGGTGCACGCCATGCTAATCGACACTGGCGCGCGGGCCCGCACGGAGAAACTGGCCAAGGCCTACGCCACCGAGGCCCGGGCCGCCTTGGACGATCTCGCTGGTACCCCGTACCGCGATTCGATGCAGAATTTGGTGGATTTTGTGCTGGCGCGGGTGGCGTAGTTTCGTGGCCCCGGAGCGCTCCCGGACCCCAAAGGGCTTTGGAAAAGCGTGCGGCGGCCAGGGTGGCCTTGGCGCGCGGCGTCTATCCCCCCTTTATTTGAACAAGGCCTTCGAGCATGTTAAATACATTGGGCCCAGCATCGTCTATTTCAATAGGCGAGGAAGGCGTCTGGATGAATAAACCCCTTCAGCAATCGCGTCCAAGCCAGGTGCGCATGTCTGAAAGCAAGGAAGGCCGGGCGTCGAACCTCGCTAAACAAGACGATAACATCTTGGTTGAGGAAGCTCGGAAAGGCAATGTCCATGCCTTTGAGGAGCTGGTGCGGCGGTACCGTAACGAGGTGTTCGGATTGGCCTATCATTTCCTGCGCAGCAGGGAAGAGGCGTGGGACATTTCGCAAGAAGTGTTTATCAAGGCGCACCGCGCTTTGAAGCGTTTTCGCGGGGATTCCGCCTTTAAGACATGGTTGTTGCGGATAACCGCGAATCAGTGTAAGGATTATCTGAAAAAGCGGCGGGTCAACACGGTGGCTTTTGACGACGCGCGGGAAGCCGCTGAGGCGCCTAGCGCGAGCTTGACGCCAGCCGAAGCCGTGGGGGCGGCTGAACTCGGCGCCGCCATTGAGAAGGCGCTTGAGGCCTTGCCCGTGAAGCACCGCGCTGTCTTCGTGCTCCGGGAGTACGAAGGAATGTCCTACGAAGAGATGGCGAAGGTTATTGGGTGTAGCATGGGAACGGTGATGAGCCGGTTGCACCATGCGCGAAAGAAACTGCGAAACCATTTGATCCAAATGGGCGTCGTGGAAGGACAATAGAGATGAGTAGCTGTAGATGGACTAAAACAGTCGAGCGATGGTTCGATGAGGGGATGACGCCGGATAGGACGGCGGCCCGCCATGTGGCGGAGTGTCCGCACTGCGCCCAAACGCTCGCGTTGCTCAAACAGATGCGGGAAGGCGCGCAGACCGCCGCGCGCCGTGAAGCAGTCAGCAATAGTCAATTCCCGGCTTTTATGGAAGGCATCCGGGAGGGCATCGAAACGGAGCAAGCTCCCGCTTGGCATTTCAACCGGCTCTGGACGCTGTCCTCGCTGGCGGCGGCGGCCCTTATCGCATCGGCCTCCCTCTTCACCGTATTTACGGGGGAGAGGGGAGAAGTCGAGGGGAGTGTGGTTGAATCGTACTCGACCGATCTTGAAAATGCTGATGTTTCATCGTATTCCACGGAAAACGGAACAACGACCGTATGGGTAACGACAGCGGAGGAAGACCTCTGGTGAAGATAGGTGTGTGGGCGCTGGCCATCGTTCTGGCCGCATGGAGCGCCGCGGCGCAACAACATGAAGCGGCCCGAGTGGCCTATACAGCCGTGCAGGCGTCCCAGGAAAACCGCGAGGAGCCCTATTTTGATCCGGCGTTGGGAGATACGCGGAACGCGATTGATCACCTGGGATATGACACCTATCGCTACATAACCTCCGGCAGCATCCATGCAGACTATGGGCAAGAAGCCGAACTCGAACTCACCAACCGCTACACACTTCATGTCACCCCGTTAAGCCAGGAACGCGATGGCCGCGTACGCGCCGAGATACGCGTCACCAAGGAACGGGATGAACGCGACGAGGACGGCAATCCCATAGAGGTCAACGCCTTGCGGACCACCAGCCGCCTTGTGCCCGGCGACGAACTATGCCTCGGGGCTTTTGATCTCGACGAGGGCGACCTGGTGATCGTGCTCGTCGTCGGCGCCGATGGGTGAGGCTTTCCTTCTCGGGCGCTTAACTGCGCCGCTTTCGCGTTTATCCTCCGTTCTGGGTGATTACTACTCTATAGCAAGCACTTTGTTTATGACGGATTGGATATCCTGGGCGTTGGTCTCGCCGGAGCCGGTTATGTCGGTGTCGTCTTCGGTGACACCCTCGGGCAACGGAAGGCCGAGGACGGCGTTGATGACAATCTGGATGTCTTGGGCGTTGACCACGCCGTCGTTGTTCACGTCACCGGCGACGCGGCTGCCGAGCAAGGCGTAGGTGGTGAAGGAGGCGACCTCCGCCTCGACGTATTCCTCGCCGTCGATGAAGGCCAACGGGACGTCATAATCCGTCACGGCGGGCTCATCGGGCAAAATCGGCTCGAATCGCTCGTCGAGGTTGGTGTCCATGCCGCCCAGGAACAATCTATCCAATGGCTCGCCCGGGGCGGGGAAGGCCAGCCGGCCCGGCGCGTCAAAGGTCTCGTTGAGTTCGAAGCTCGCGTCATCCGTCTCCACCAACACGTGAATGTCCGCGGCGGGACGCCGGGGCGTGGCCTGTTCGGGGAGCTTGAGATCCGCGTCGTGAACGTTGGTTAGCTTCTCCGCCGAGCGCACCACCAGGAAGGCGTTTTCCGTATCGGGCGGCAGGGCCGCAACCGGCACGTGTATGCGGATGCCTTCCTCCGTCTCGAAGTCCAAGTCCCGCAATGCGCCATCTTCCTTGGGGAATGGCCCGGCGTAGAGCGTGGCGCCGCTGGGTTCCTGGCGCAGTTTCTCCACCGCGTCCATGGCGTCGAGCGCGCCCGCCTCAAAAGGATCATCCGTGATCACCATGGGATCCGGATGCGTGTCCGAGAAATCGGCCTCCTCGTCCAGCACGCGCACGGAATATTCGCCCGGCATGAGGGAGGGCAATTGCCCGGTGAACACATCCCCGGCAATCTCCACGCGAGGCGCGGCCGTCCCGCCTACCTGAAGCTGGGTATCCTCCGTCAGACCGTCCACAACCGCTTGCACCAAGGTGCTTCCCATCGTAAGTCCGGCCTTCGGCGTGAAGTCGAGCAATTGGAAGGCCGGGTCCCCGGGGTTACCGGGGTCTTCCTCAAGCGCCAGCACAATGGGTGCCGTAGCGCCGCCGCTGGGATTGCGCGTGTCCACGCCGTCCCACTGGCCGTCCTCGCTCGTCAAAACGCGCGCCACGGAGCCATCGGCCACATCGCGCTCTTCGATGCGCCGGACGCCCTCGGCCAGGTCATTGGGCAGCAGCGTTCCCCAGCGGCCGGCCTCGTCCCAGACCTCGTCTTCGTAGAACGTGGTGTAGCGGCCGTCGATGTCTTGTCCGCCGGGTTCGACAAACGTGCCCGCGATGGGGCGTCCCTCGCCGTCCACGTTGTCGTAAAGGAACACGAAATTGCGGGGTTCCGAGGGCGAATCGGCGTAAAGGCCCGTCGCTTCATCGGCCTCTTGGCCAAAGCTTCGCAACTCGGCGGTGCTGGGCGTGGTCAGGAAGAAATGGTTCTCTTCCCCGCCCGCGCCGTCATTGAGGAGGATGCGCAGGCGCAGTTCGTCTTCGTCGAAGCGGTCATTGCCCGTGGGCTCGGTGATGAACCAGCCCTCGTAGGTTCCCGCGCTGTCCGTCTCGAACGTGCTGAACGCGCCGGGATCCCCGCCGAAATCGGGGGTGTCCGTGTTGCGCCGGAAGTTGGCGGGATCGACGAAGATGTTGTTGCCCGCGCCGTCTTGCGTGGGCTCTTCGTCCACCGTGGCGATGCGGTTGGCGTAGCGGTACTCCGTGTCTGGAACCAGTCCGCTCAGGCGCAGCCGGAAGGCGTACGGCACGCGGTCATTGTTGGGGTGAGGCGGGTCGGCCTGCATGTAGCGGGGAATGAGGATCTCCTCTAACGCGGCTGCATGAAGCTCTTCCGAAACCGCCGGGGCAAGCTCCGGCGCCGTGGCTTCCAAGCGATACGCGCCCGGTTCGCTGACCGTCAAATCATCGAACCTTGCCACGCCGTTGACTGCATCCGCCGTGAGCGTTCCATCCAGCTCACCGGGACCTTCCGCCAGCTCGACGGTGACCGGCCCGGAATAGGTGATGTCCCGCCGGCCGTCGCCGTCCAGCGCCTCCACCTCGAACGGGATAAGCTTATTGTCCGCCTGACCCGCGTGGTGAAGCCCGTCGAAAGCGAGTTCTTGCGTAAGGGCCTGCTCCTCCGTGTTCACCGTGATGCCACCGACCCGCAGCTTGGCGCGCTGGCCTTCCACGCCGGTGTCGATGTAATGATACCGCCACTTGAGCTGTACGTAGGGATGGTCGAGCATCTCCTCGGGCAACTCCACCGGCCCCAGGACCTGCGTGTCCCCCGCCTCGCTGCCGCGCGCGTACTCCACGGGATTGCCGTCCTCGTCCAGCACGTCGCTGAAGGCCCCCTCGTTGCCCACGCGGTAGCGCAGCCGCAACGCGTATTCCCGGTCGTTGGGCTCCACTGTGCCCGCCTCCCAGGTGACCTCCGCCGAATCCACGCCCTCGGTGTTCAACGCCAGCACCGCGCCGCCCAGGTAGCCCTGATGGTCTTCGTCCCACGGCTCGTCATGCCGGTAGCCTTGGAACCATGTCGTGTTGATGAACCCGAATCCATCCTCGCCAAGTCCCACGACACGGCTGCGATTATCCAAGCCGTAGGGATGCGTCCACGGCTCCTCCAGCGGCGCATCCAGCTCCGGATCGCGGGCCGCGTCAGGATCCTCCACCACATTGCGCATGAAGAGGATATTGTCCGGATACGTACCCCGCTCTGAGTCCGAAGGCCATGCGGAGAAAACATACGGGTCTTCAGAGAGATCGTGGGCCGTTGGGACGAACCCCTCGCCATACCCTTCAATGCGCTCGAACTCGGGTTCCAACTCGACGTCGCCGCTAAGATCAAGGGTCAGCGTGGCTCCATCTACGTTCCCCGGGGCATCGCCAGACCATCCAGAGAACCTGTAGCCGGGGGCTGGTTTGGCCTCGACCTCGACAGGAATCCCTTGGAAATATGTGCCTGTCCATGGGGTATCCTTGGCCTCAAGTTCGGTGCGATGAATCCGCACCGAGCCGCCTCGGGGATGGTCCGGGTTCACGCGCACTTCCGCCACGCCATCCAGATCGAAGTAGCTGGCGATATGTTCGCGCATGGCCGCCGGGCGTTTGCGCGCGAACTCGCGCATGACCTCTAGTTGTGCATCCCATTCCTCGCGTCCTCGCCGGGGATACCGCCAGCGCGCAATGTGTTCATCGATCTCGGGCGCGTAGACCCGTTCCAATGCATTAATGCGATTGACGGCGTAATCCGGGTCGAACACCGTGTTCATGATGTCCGCGAACCGGTTTATGAAGGCGTATTGAAACTCCTCGTTTTCGAGCAAAGTGCGGAACAGAAAGGTAGCCCAGGGCGGATTCAGATTGGAGAAACGTTCCATCTCGGAAGTCGCGTATTTCAACGTGTTCTGTTGATGGGCCTGGTCCCCAAAAAGTCCAAAACCATGATCGAGGTCGACGATGAGCCAGCGCCAGCGGCCGTCGTGTCCCTCAGGCGCGTCCGGTTCATATTCATCGGTTCGATACCGCCAATAGTCCATGTTCGTGGCGGGCCAGTCCGTATTGTCGACGTAAATCTGCGCTACCTGATAATCGATAAAGTTATCGATATCCATTAGCGTTTGTAGATGAGCGTAGTTCTCTGGCTCTGTAATGTCCTCGGACTCGAGAAATTCGACCATGGCCTCATAATGCGCTACGTCGCCTTCCTGGACCTCCTGGTCTCCACGGTGTGTTAAGAGATCAATATTCTCCGGGTCCACGCCATAGTGGGTTGCGAAATAATACTTGTCATAACGCTCCCGAATGGTATGAATCCCCCAATACTCTCCGTTTACGAACACAATGGAGGGCCGGTAGGCTTGGGTATCGAGATCCGCCCATTCTTCGATGAGGGAGTGCATCACGATGTCGCGGATGTTATTGAAAATGGCCCCCTGCCCCCCATTACGCAGGATGAAGCGGCGGTGACGATGGGGCTCCTGTCCGGCAAAGAGCGAATGCTGGAAATGAGTCTCGCCGTGGCTGGCGCGCGCGTAGAGGCGCAACGACTTCTGCGCGTAGCTTCGGCTTATGCTGCCATGAATCCGGAGCCCGGCATCGCGGGCCATGGCCACTGAACCATCGGATTCGAACATCTCAAGAGAGACTGGCCGTTCCCACTCCGCGCCCCTTTGTTTATAGTTTCCAGGATTTCTGCTAGTGTCGTCTGGATATACGTTCTCATATGCATCGCCCGGTACGTATATGCCTCTTTCGTCGCTGAAGAGGTTGCCGGGATCCGTTATGACCGAGAATACCGGGAATGTATAGCGCTTGTGTACGTCTTGTCCAACAAAGTAGGTCGCATCGGTAGACGCGCTGGGGACATAATCCTCCTCAAAAACCCTGGCTCGAACAATGTTTCCCTTGAACACCTCGCCATCGGGTTCACGCCAAGGCATATGAGTTTCCCCGGGAGGCGTGGTCGGTATCGCGGAGTACGTGTTGGACTCGCCCTCGCGGCTTTTCATGGGGAGCGGGCCCGTGTATTCCGGGGAGTCCTCATCGGGTGTCGAGCCGTCCAACGTGTACCGGATGGTCGCGCCAGAAGCTGCATTCTCGATGACCAAATCAAATGCCGAATCATGGAATCCCGGCTCGTGGGAAAACGAAGGCGGCTCAAGGAATCCTGCGTATGCATCCCTCGGGTTCCTCTTGCCTGGGGTTGGTTCCACAAAATATCCCCACTCATCGTCCCTGTCCGGTTTCCGGCCATAGGAAATGTCTCTCGGGATTTCTGTTTCGGAAAGCGTGTCCTGATAGGCCTCATCTGAACGGGTTAGAAGAACGTCCTCCCCGCTGGAGTTGATGGCGAAGTTGGTATGATAGACGGCTTCCTGGCCCGTGGTTTCAGTCATCGGCCGGGCGGACATTCCCTCGAACAACGTGACTCCGTGGAAGTAGGCGTTTGCCCCGGCAACAGTATTCATCCCCAGCCCGAACGCGGGAAGACGATGAGGGCCGCCGTAGTCAATGGTGGGTTCGTACGTGAATGTATAGGAATAGTAGCTCCAATCGGTATTCAGCTGGATATCGGCTTGGTGGTAGGAATGCCAAGGGTCCTCATTCATACCGGCTATTACCCTCACGGGGAAGCCCTCGGTATCCGTCTTGGCCCAGAATCCCAATGTATACGTTTGGCCCAGACGAAGCGTGTCATTCGGCGTGACGCTGTAGAGGTTGCTCTCGTAATACTCGCGCCCCTCGGTTCCCGGATCGGTCACGCGCAAGGATGTGGCGCCGTCCGAGGCAGCGGGAACGTCCTCGCTGAGCGCTAAGTCCTCGTGAGCCGTCCAGGCCTCAAGCTCTTCCGTGTCCGGATCCCGTGTGAGATTTTCGGTTTCCAAAACCCGGTCCTTGTTAGACGCGAAGACCACAAGGAATTGCCCCGGCTCGAGCACCGAGTCTGGAAAGGTCCATTGAAAGGGATCATCAGAATCGTCCGACAATCCCCACCCCTCGAGATTCACGGCGTCATCGCCCGTGTTGTATAGCTCAATCCAGTCTGGATAGTCCCCGTCCTCGTCGGAGAGCGTCTCTCCATTCGAAGCCATGACCTCGTTGATCACAATGTTCGCGTGAGCGCTCAAGGGTAATGCGCACAGCATGAGCGCCGTCAGCATGCAGCCGAAGCGAATTCCCTTGTGAGCGGGTTGGCGGTGGAGAGTTGTAAGTAGTGGAGGTTTCGTCTTCATGGTCCTCCTCCGTTCTAGGTGATTACTCTATAGCAAGCACTTTGTTTATGACGGATTGGATATCCTGGGCGTTGGTCTCGCCGGAGCCGGTTATGTCGGTGTCGTCTTCGGTGACACCCTCGGGCAACGGAAGGCCGAGGACGGCGTTGATGACAATCTGGATGTCTTGGGCGTTGACCACGCCGTCGTTGTTCACGTCACCGGCGACGCGGCTGCCGAGCAAGGCGTAGGTGGTGAAGGAGGCGACCTCCGCCTCGACGTATTCCTCGCCGTCGATGAAGGCCAACGGGACGTCATAATCCGTCACGGCGGGCTCATCGGGCAAAATCGGCTCGAATCGCTCGTCGAGGTTGGTGTCCATGCCGCCCAGGAACAATCTATCCAATGGCTCGCCCGGGGCGGGGAAGGCCAGCCGGCCCGGCGCGTCAAAGGTCTCGTTGAGTTCGAAGCTCGCGTCATCCGTCTCCACCAACACGTGAATGTCCGCGGCGGGACGCCGGGGCGTGGCCTGTTCGGGGAGCTTGAGATCCGCGTCGTGAACGTTGGTTAGCTTCTCCGCCGAGCGCACCACCAGGAAGGCGTTTTCCGTATCGGGCGGCAGGGCCGCAACCGGCACGTGTATGCGGATGCCTTCCTCCGTCTCGAAGTCCAAGTCCCGCAATGCGCCATCTTCCTTGGGGAATGGCCCGGCGTAGAGCGTGGCGCCGCTGGGTTCCTGGCGCAGTTTCTCCACCGCGTCCATGGCGTCGAGCGCGCCCGCCTCAAAAGGATCATCCGTGATCACCATGGGATCCGGATGCGTGTCCGAGAAATCGGCCTCCTCGTCCAGCACGCGCACGGAATATTCGCCCGGCATGAGGGAGGGCAATTGCCCGGTGAACACATCCCCGGCAATCTCCACGCGAGGCGCGGCCGTCCCGCCTACCTGAAGCTGGGTATCCTCCGTCAGACCGTCCACAACCGCTTGCACCAAGGTGCTTCCCATCGTAAGTCCGGCCTTCGGCGTGAAGTCGAGCAATTGGAAGGCCGGGTCCCCGGGGTTACCGGGGTCTTCCTCAAGCGCCAGCACAATGGGTGCCGTAGCGCCGCCGCTGGGATTGCGCGTGTCCACGCCGTCCCACTGGCCGTCCTCGCTCGTCAAAACGCGCGCCACGGAGCCATCGGCCACATCGCGCTCTTCGATGCGCCGGACGCCCTCGGCCAGGTCATTGGGCAGCAGCGTTCCCCAGCGGCCGGCCTCGTCCCAGACCTCGTCTTCGTAGAACGTGGTGTAGCGGCCGTCGATGTCTTGTCCGCCGGGTTCGACAAACGTGCCCGCGATGGGGCGTCCCTCGCCGTCCACGTTGTCGTAAAGGAACACGAAATTGCGGGGTTCCGAGGGCGAATCGGCGTAAAGGCCCGTCGCTTCATCGGCCTCTTGGCCAAAGCTTCGCAACTCGGCGGTGCTGGGCGTGGTCAGGAAGAAATGGTTCTCTTCCCCGCCCGCGCCGTCATTGAGGAGGATGCGCAGGCGCAGTTCGTCTTCGTCGAAGCGGTCATTGCCCGTGGGCTCGGTGATGAACCAGCCCTCGTAGGTTCCCGCGCTGTCCGTCTCGAACGTGCTGAACGCGCCGGGATCCCCGCCGAAATCGGGGGTGTCCGTGTTGCGCCGGAAGTTGGCGGGATCGACGAAGATGTTGTTGCCCGCGCCGTCTTGCGTGGGCTCTTCGTCCACCGTGGCGATGCGGTTGGCGTAGCGGTACTCCGTGTCTGGAACCAGTCCGCTCAGGCGCAGCCGGAAGGCGTACGGCACGCGGTCATTGTTGGGGTGAGGCGGGTCGGCCTGCATGTAGCGGGGAATGAGTAGTTCTTCGAGATGAACGATGGTGAACGGATGCGTCTCGGCCGGCGCCAAGCTGCTCGCCGACGCGGTCAGGGTGGAGGTTCCGCCGCCGTCCTCGACGGTAAGATCATCGAAAACCGCCACGCCGTCCTCCGCCGCAACGGCGGTCCCGCCGCTTAAGGCGCCCTCGCCGCCATTCAAGGTGATTGTGATGACTTCCTCGTAGGTTGCGTCCGTCAAGCCGTCCTCGTTGACAGCGCGGACAATCACGGGGGACAGCGTGTCTCCGGTTTGTCCGGCCGCGCTGGGCTCGTTGTCGAACGTGAGTTCCGTTGCGGCCCCGGGTTCCCCTGCCGCCACCACAACATCGTCGAGGCGCAATTCCGCGCGTGGCCCTGAATCTCCCCCTATGTGGTAGTATTTCCATCGCAGCTCCACGTATGGCTCGTCCTCCAATTCGGAGGGAAGGGTAACCGGCCCGAAGGGTTGCGCGTGGCCGGGCGTCTCATTCCGGATGTACTCGAGGGGATTCCCGTCGTCATCCCGTAAGTCCTGGAATGGTCCCGACGCGCCAACGCGGTATTGCGGCCGCATGCCGTAGAGCCGTTCATTGGGGAGTATGGTTCCCGCCGTCCATTGGACGTGGATGTCCTCCATACCCAGGGTGTTCAGGGCAAGACGCGCCGACCCGAGATAGCCGGCGCCCTCCTCGTCCTGGGCGTTGCCTGTGTTGACAAACGAAATCCCATCCGGCCCAAGCCCATTGATCCGGCTGCGGCTGGTGAAGTTGTAGGGCAGCGTCCAGAATCCGTCCATCTCCGTCGCTAGGCCGGGGTCGTCCTGTTGAACTTGCTCGAAGATCATGCTGGCCGGATAGGTCTCCGCGGGGGAGGCGGGTTCCCATTCATCAAACAGGTAGCGCCCTTTGGAAAGGTCGTGCGGCTCCACGGGGGCTTCGGCGAATTCGGCCTCATTGAGCGCGCTCCACTCGCCGTCGAGCAGTACCCGCGCCCGCACCGTTTCCCCGCCGGACAGCGTGATGGAGTCCTCGTACCGAATCGCGCCGGGCGCGATATCGCCCGAGTACGGGACGCGGGGATCCTCGCCATCGATGGTGTAGTAGATGACGCCCTCGGAAGCGCTCATGGAAAGTGACTCCTCCCCGAGGAGGGTTCTTTTGCCCGGCTCAAACACGGCTGCGTCAATCTCGGGGTAAAGCCCGGCCGATCGGAACTGATCAATGACGATGTCCGTGCGATGGGGCAGATAATCGTTTAGAAGGCGCTCGTACTCGGGCTTCCAGAAATCGGCATGGGTGTAGAGTTCATAGGGGCCGTTGCTCCACGGGTGTTTATCCCGCCGGTAATTGCCCCACCGCGCGGATTCGGCGATGACCGCCGCTTCCACCTCCGCCGCCGTGCGTTTGAACCGGGGGATCAACCGTTCCGGCGTGAGCACGCCGCCGTTAAAAAGGTGGCGGTGGACGTGGTCGGCAAAGAGAAGGCGGAATTCGTCGTTCTCCCGGCGGAGTCTGTCGTAAATGCGCGCCGCATCGTCGCTTACGCCGATGCGGTTTCGGTTGAGTCCTTCCATGGCCCGCTCGGAATCCCAGCAAAAGTACATGAATCCTTCACCGGGCTCCCTGCGGCGGAGGGTGTTCCAGTTGTTATAGGGCCAGTCGTCCATTCCGGCCCATAAGTTGATAATCATATAGTCGATGTAGTGCGGAAGGTCCAAGTATTCTTGGAGGGCTTCGTAATTCTCCCTGGACTCGAGGCCTTCATCGACGATATCCATCATTTCTTCCCAGGCATCCGTGTTCCCGTCGCGCACATCGCCGCGCCGGGGCCACGCATGGGTGATGGCGTCCCAGTCCTCCCGTTCGCCTCCGAAATAGGTCTCGCCAAAGGCGGCGTCGGGGCGTTCGGAGGGATTGTATAACCCCCAGTAGAGGCCGTTGATGTAGAGATGGACGTGATTGCTGTGGGAGCCCGCGCCGCTCATGGCGATCTGAGAGTCCCGTATGAAGTGGTCGCGCATGTACAGCCCGCGCGACCGCTGGGTGCTGTCCCAGTGGAGCCATTCGTTGTTGAATTCGCCCCGGAAGATGATGGTGTTGAATTCATCCATGTCCGAGCCGGCCTCACTGAAGAACGGATACTCCAGACGGGTAGGGCCGTATTCGCTCTTGAACAGGACGCGGAACGATTTCTTGGGCTGTTTGTCGAGTTGGCGGCTGGCCCCCCCTTGAATGCGCAGGCCCGCATCCACCTGGAAGCCGCGTTCCTCGCCATCGGGGTAAATCAGTTCGAGGGACGCGGGCCGCTCCCAATCCTCGCCGTGGTTGAGGGGGTTGGCGTAAATCCCGGTATCCGGATCAAACAGGTTGTCCTGGTCTGTCACAATCGACACGGTGGGGATACTGGTGAGCGCTTCCCGCATCCGGGGGCCATACTCGGGATGCTGGGTGATTTCCGGGTTCATTCCGTAATGGACGATGTTCCAATTTCCCCATGCCTCAGGCATACCCAGGGCCTCGGGATCGCCGGGCTGCTGGATCACGTCGTCCAGAAAGATGTACGTGTTGGTCTCCACAAGCCGCTCGGGAAGCGCTCCCTCTTTCCTCGCCACGGCCCGGATGGTCTCGGTCGTGGTGATGGAGATGGGATCGGTGTAGCGTTCGCCGTTTTCCTCGCTGGGCTCGCTCCCATCGGTGGTAAAGTAAATAGCTACATCAGGATCGTCATGGCTCAGGGCGAGCTGAAAAGGAGCGTCATACAAACCCCGTTCGTGGGAAAAGCTGGGGGGCGCGACGGGAGCCGTGTACGGCTTCGTGTCGTTCTCCGCGAAAGGGGTGGGCTCCAGAAGATAGCCCCACTCGTCCCCGCCGTCGGGATACCGGCCAAACGACACGTCTCGAGGCACGAATTGGGGCTCAAGGGCATCCGCGACGTCGCCGCTGGGATCGGTTAAGATCAAGGGCTCCCCGTCCTTTGAAATGGCGAAATTGGTGTGCATAAGGGGGCCGGGAATTCCAGGCGCCTGTTCAATCTCATACTTCTCCCGGAGGTAGTTCTCGACCCCGCGCCGCTCTTCGGACGGCAACACGCCGTTGTATAAAATGACTTCCGCCATCGCTCCGCCGAAATTGCGCTGGGAGTCGTGGGAATTGCCGAGGAACACCCCGCCGAATTCGGCCAAATCAACCGTTCCGGCGCCTTGATTGCGTGTGCCGATGACGTCGCCGTCCCGGATGACCTGCGCCAGGGGGGAATCATCCGAACTGTGTTGCGTGGCTCCCAGAATGCGCCACGCATCCCCGGTGACAGCGCCGCTCACGTTGATGTCGTTCATATCGCCCACCCGCAGGCGGAGCCGCCCGTCAGAGTGGATTTCAAAGTGGACGTTACCATCGTTGTTCAAGGACGGGCCGGTTCCCCAGATTCCCCCGGTGGGTTCGCCATCCCAGCGGATGAGGCTGATGAAGGTGAAATCCCTAAGGTTCTCGATGCCGGAAAAGCTCTCATGGGGAAAGCTGAACTGCTGGCTCGTCCCATCGAAAGCCACGGCGGGAAGGCCGTTGATGACATCCTCTCGAAAAACGGGACGATCGCCGGCGTTGGTTTGGGTGACGTGGTTGCCCTGGCCGCTTTGATCGGTCCAGGCTTCCATGGCGGCGCCATCGTCCAGGCCTTCTTCCGCGCCCGCGTCATACCACGCCGCCAACCCTTCCAGGGCGTCTGGCGCGATGGGCTCATCCGGATCGCCATCATCGCCCTCGCCAGGTTTGCGGTCCTTTCCCGACGCCCACACGAAGACATGCTCGCCCGCGCCGATGCTCACATCGGGAAAAACCCACTGGAAGGGCTCGTCCTCGTCATCGGTCAGGCCGTAGCCTTCCAAATTGACGGGCTCGGAACCCGTATTGTAAAGTTCGATCCAGTCCTCGTAGCCGCCATCTTCGTCGGCCACCACGGAGCCGTTCGAGGCCACGAACTCGTTTATGACGACCGAAGCCCCCGCCGGCGCGTCCCAAACTACGCCCGCCAGCGCGATGGCGGCTATCCCGGAGAAACGCTTGAGTGTCTTGACCGCGGTGGCGGCGTTGTGACGTTGGGGCTTCATTTGTTTACCCTTTCAGAGCGTAATAATACTTTTAGCAGGGCCGTGAATCCTGATGTGAACACCTCCACGACGGTCACATTCAAAAGCACCACTGTTTGGCCGCCGCATGCGGGGATCTGTCATCGGCCAACCTCAAAACAACTGGCTCCATTCAAATCCGGGCTGGACAAAATCAACATCCACTAACTCCCCCGGCCGCACGGGCAGCTCTGGGGGAAGATTGATGACCAAAGGGAGTCCCAACTCCCGGCCGCCCTGGGGATTGAGCGGCTGGCGAAGGACCTCGGCAATGGGTTCAAGATGCGAGCCTACCACGAGCACCTCAGTCTCGGCGCCCTGGCGATCCCCGCCCCGCCTTCGCACCTGCACGGGCATCCCCGGCTCCGGCTCGAACTGGATGGGTTGGCGAAGGAAGGCCACAACCCGTTCTGATTCGGAGCCGCTGATGTCGAGGATGGGCTCGCCTTCCGTCACATATTCGCCGCCGCGTTTATGCATCCGCGCGACGCGGCCGTCCATCGGGGCTTCCAGCTCCACGGGCCTTAGCTGGGCCTCGGTCAACCGCAGTTCCTCCTCTTGAACGGCGATGGCGGCCCGTAACCGCTCCTCGTGGGCGGTGAGATCTTCGATGCGGCCTTCCTCGTCCACGCCGAGACGCCGCCCAATGGTCTGTTCGATATCCTCGACCACCTTCGCCAGCTCCTCCACTTCGGTCCGCAAGGTGTCGCGTTCCGCGGTGGCGGCTTCGTATTCATCGGTGGAAACGAGCCCTTCGGCGTGTAGCTGGCTTACCCGTTGATACTCCGATTCCGCGTGTTGCAGCCGCACCCGTTTGGAGGCCAACTCCACGCGCTTCGTCATGCCGTCCAGCCGCACTTGCTCGAGATCGAGGATGTTCCGCTCATGACTCAAGATCGGCTCCATGCCTGCTCGAATCAGGTTTATCTCGGCCTGTATCACCGCGAGCGCGTGCTCAACCTCTTGGGGATCCGTCCGGACAACCTGGGCCACCGTCTGGCCCGCCGTGACCTCGTCAAAGGCGCCCACCCGGAGCGTTCCCAGGGAGCCGTTGGCCGGGCTCGCCACCGTCGCGCGCACCGACTCGACCTTGCCCACCATCATGGGGGCGGCGATGTGCTGCCGCCAAATCAATCCAGCCGCGCTCGCGGCGATGATAAAGACCACCACCGGGATGACCCGCATCCGGAACGCGCGCCACCGCTCGGCCAGCGGGATGGGGATGGGCCGTTGTGAAGGGGAAGGCATCCTATATCTCCGATTCGTCCTCGGCACTCATGCCGGACACGCGGGAAACGCCCGCCGTGTTTTGGACATCACTCAGCAGATCCTCCACCCGTTTGGGATCGCGCAGCAACAGCCGGTAGGAAAAATCCGTGCCCCCCTCGGCGTCTCTGGTGCGCTGGCTGGCGCAAATGGTCTTGCGGCTATGGCGCTTCAAGAGCGATTCCACCAGGCTTGCCTCGGACAAAGGGCGATCCCAATGGAAATTCAGGATGTAATCGTAGCGGTGGCGCGTTCCGAAACCTGTATACCAGAGGTAGATCAGCACCGACGCCATGATGGCGCACCCCATCGCGGCCGTCGCGTAGCGGAAGGTGCCGCACCCCATCCCCAGCACGATCACGCCAAGGATATAGGTGGTGTCCAGGGTATCGCGCAGGATGTTCCGGAAACGCACGATGGCGAACACCGCCATTAGCCCAAACGCCGTGACGATGTTGTTGGACAGCACCATCATGACCAATGAAACGATAACGGGAATCAGGACCAACGAGTTCACGTACGTCCTGGAATAACTGAGGCCAGAATGGGTCATAATGTAGACCCATGCGATGACTTGGCCGCACACGAATGCGAGAAGAAGCCCTAGGACCGTTTCTGGAACGCTCACAGGGGCGGCGGTGTAATCGCTTCTAAAAAACCACTCAACCAAAGCCTTAATCCCGGCAGGAGAAACCCGCCTTTATGCGAAATGCGCTAGTACCCGTTTCGTTCCAAAATTGTGGATCATGCCGACTAAAACGGAGGTTCCATCCCCCCGG